>JAKASB010000012.1:7048-28168 GCA_021828255.1 bacterium
TTACCCATCCAAACCGGCATCTGTCGCCATTTTTCTAAGTTTTTTTAAGGACTTGACTTCTATCTGCCTTATGCGTTCTTTAGTAAGACCAAAAATGAGTCCTACTTCGTTAAGCGTCCACGGCTTTTCGTAATTAAGCCCGTATCTTAAAATTATAACTTTTCTTTCTATATCGGCAAGATTAAACAGCCATTTGTTGAGAAGATTCAAAGTCTCGATTCTGTCAAGTATATCGAAAGGCAACGTAGCGTTCTCGTCGGCTTTAATTAAATTGGAAAAGGGCATATTCCCGTCGTCTTCGTCGTGATTCTGCGGATAAGGAGCATCTAAAGAGTAAATATTGCCGATTAAGCCTAAAATCTTTTCCAGCTTTTTTTCTTTAATGCCCATATGACCGGCTACTTCACTGAAATTGGGTTCTCTTTTAATTTTACCGGTAACTTCCCTCACTGCCCTCGTATATTTATAAAGATTTTCGGATATGTGTATAGGAAGCCTGACAACCCTGCCGGAATTTAATATTCCCCGTTCGATAGTCTGTCTTATCCACCATATTGCATATGTAGAAAATCTGAAGCCTTTTTTAGGCTTGAATCTTTCCACGGCTTTTATGAGTCCAATATTTCCTTCCATAATAAGGTCGTCGAAAGAAAGTCCTCTTCCGAGAAACCTTTTTGCTACGCTGATTACTAGACCAAGATTGGATTTTATCATTAAATCCCTTGCTTGTCCGTCGCCTTCGCTGACTTTAACCGCAAGGTCATATTCTTGTTCTTTGGTCAGAAGCGGATATTTTTTTA
This sequence comes from bacterium, assembly GCA_021828255.1. Taxonomy (GTDB): domain Bacteria; phylum SZUA-79; class SZUA-79; order Acidulodesulfobacterales; family Acidulodesulfobacteraceae; genus Acidulodesulfobacterium_A. Next base: position 7,849 of record JAKASB010000012.1, read on the forward strand.
GATATTTAAGATACTGGCTCGAAATTATATTATCTTCCGACTTTACATACTTGGCGCCGGAATAGCCGGAATCATTTTCGGCAATATCAGGTATAGGTTCGTCAGAACCCGCACCGCTTTGACGTTTGCGCTTCATATCCGTTTTTCCCTATAAGTTTGACAAAATTTGCGGGAGCGATTTCTTTTGAGAACATAGTCCCATTTTTCTTTTCGATTACGCAAATATTTTGAAAGCCGTTACTTGCGACCGGCGCGACCATAATACCCCCTTCGTCCAGCTGATTAAACAGAGACAAAGGAATATCCGGCGAACAGGCAGTTATGAGTACCCTATCATACGGAGCATATTCGCGGAAGCCTATCGACCCATCGCCTATAATAAAAGTTACGGTATGAATATTTAACGATTCTATAATGCGTCTTGCCTTTAACGATAAATCTCTTATGCGCTCTATGGTAAAAACCGAAGCCGAAAGAAGAGACAAAACCGCCGCCTGATAGCCGGAGCCTGTCCCTATCTCTAAAACTTTATGCTTTTTATCTAAGGCAAGCGCCTGCGTCATCAAGGCTACGGTATAAACGCTGGAAATAGTCTGGTTATGTCCTATAGGAAGCGGCGATTCCCCATAACACATCTCAACCGTCCTAAAAGGCTGCTCGACAAATCTCTCACGCGGAATTTTTCCGATGGCGTCAAGGACGGCGGCGTCGGTAATCCCTTTAGCGGTAAGACTATCGATTAGTTTTTTGTTATTCATAAATATTTTTCCTTTATCTTTATAAAGATAAATCGATATTTTTTAATTTTTCTATAGCTTTATAATTCGTCATATCGAGATGAACCGGCGTAACGGAAATAAGCCCGCTATGTACGGCTTCGTAATCGCTTCCCGAAATATCGTCGAATCTTATGTTCTTACCCCATATCCAGTAATATTTTCTTCCCCTTGGATCCATTTTTTCGACTACAAAGTCCTCGAAATAACGTTTGCCTTGCTTTGTAATCCGGTACTCAAAAGCGTTTTTCTCTTTTTTAATTATAGTCTGGGGTATATTCACGTTTAAAAGGATATTTTCTGAAAAACCGCTTTTATTAAAAACGGCGGCAAGGTTGGATACAAACTGAGCCGCTTTTCTGAAAGAAGCTTCGAGGTTTTCTTCTAAGGATGGGTCTTTCGGCAGATAACCGCCTCCTTTATTTACGACTAAAGAAACGGCAATTGATTTTATCCCCATAATAGCCCCTTCCATTGCGGCGGAAACCGTTCCGGAATAGATAATGTCGTCACAGATATTGCCGCCGTAGTTGATTCCCGAAATAACAAGGTCTGGCTTTGTTTTTAAAATGGAATGCACTGCAATATTGACCGCATCGGTAGGCGTGCCGTCAACAGAATATATATTAGGTTTTATCTCGTTGACCCTTAAAGGTCTGTCTATAGTCAAGGAATGGGAGCTTGCGCTTCTTTCTCTATCGGGAGCGACAATAACGACGTCCGCAGATTTTTTAAGCTCTTCGAATAAAATATTTATCCCAGTCGCATAAACTCCGTCATCGTTTGAAAGAAGAATATTCAAATTTGGTTCCCTGTTTTTCTTGACGACAAAAGGGATTTAATGGAGTTAAGCTCGTCTTTGACGTCTTTCAGCAGTGATGAGTTGCCGCTTTCTGACGCATTCGAGTTATCCGGCTTACCACTGTTATTTAAATTATTATTTAAATTGCTTAAATTTTTTAAAACAGGATATTTGCCGGATGAATCGAACGATTTTAATCTTATCGCTTTTCTTGCCCCTTCTATCGTAAATTTTTTATCGTATAAATAATCTTTGATAAGTAAAAGCTTTTCGACGTCCCCCTTGGAATAAAGTCTGTGGCTGCTCTTAGATTTATAAGGTCTTAAAAAAGAAAACTCTGTTTCCCAGTATCTGATGACGTAAGGTTTTATGCCTATTTTTTTGGCGACTTCGCCGATTTTATAATAATATTTTTCATTTATCTCATCTACCTGCGGTTCCATTTTTATATTTTTTATTTATTTCCGATTTAAAAACAACTGAAGGCTTAAATTTGACTACTTTTCTTTCGCTTATAGTAATGGTTTCCCCAGTCTGAGGATTTCTTCCTTTTCTCGCCTTCTTTTCTTTAACGGTAAAATTTCCAAAACCGTTAAGTTTTATAGTTCCAGCCTCCTCGGCTTCCGCTTTTATCAATTCGAAAAAAGAGGTGACGTAAGTCATGGATTCGACAGTAGATAATCCGACTTTGGAACGAACTTTAGCCGCTAAATCTGCCCGGGTTAATGCCATAACTTATAAGACTCCTTAGCGAGGACTTCCTTGACGATGCTGGAAAAAGCGGCTGGATCGGAAAAAGCGATTTCCGATAAAACTTTTCTATTTAAGCCGATCTCCTTCTTGTTGAGCGCATCCATAAATTTGGAATATGAAATGCCGTTTTCTCTGCATGCGGCGTTAATTCTGACAATCCACATACCCCTGAACTCTCTTTTCTTAACTTTTCTATCTCTATAGGCATAGTTAAGTCCTTTATTGACGGCTTCCTGAGCCGACTTGAATAGCCTGCTTCTTGCGCCGTAATAGCCTTTCGCCGCCTTTAACACTCTTTTATGCCTTTTTTTAGTTAAAATACCTCTTTTTACTCTTGGCATTATCTTTACTCCTTTTATCTATAATTGTTAATAAATTATTATTCAATTCCTCACTAAAGTTTTACAAATAAGGAATAAGTCTTTTTATGTTCAGCAAATCTACCGAATTAACGACGACGGATTTTTTGAGCCTATTCTTCCTGCCGCGTTTTTTTGAAGTCAATATGTGGCTTTTATTTGCTTTATGGTGAACGACGAGACCGTTTGCCGTAACCTTAAATCTTTTTTTTGCTCCCTTATTCGTCTTTATTTTTATTTTTGCCATTTTGCGTGCTCCCTTATATCTTGTTTGATTTTATATTGTTTCTCCGGCTTGCTTTTCGACTTTAACCGGTTCTTTGAGTTTTTCTTTTTTGCCGTCCTTTTCGGCAGGCTTCTTTACCTTTATAGGAACTATGACGGTACTGAATGTTCTTTTGACGTCCGGCTTAATGGGAAACTCGGGAATGCCGAATTCTTTGACATCTTCGATTACCCTTAAGATTACTTTAATGCCAAGTTCTGTATGCGCAAGTTCTCTGCCTTTAAACGTAACGGTTAATTTTACTTTATTTCCGTCTTTAAGGAAAGAAATTGCATTTTTTAATTTAAATTGATAATCGTGGTCGTCGGTATTAGGTCTGAATTTGACCTCTTTTATGTGTATTACAACCTGTTTTTTCTTTGCTTCTTGAGCTTTCTTGTTCTGCTCGTATTTGAACTTGCCAAAATCCATTATCCTGCAAACCGGCGGATTTGCTTCTTCCGAAACTTCCACTAAGTCTAAAAATTTTTCTTTTGCAAGTTTAATAGCTTCATATATAGGCATTATACCTACCTGTTTTCCGTCTTCGTCGATAACCCTGACTTCCTTGGCCCTGATACTTTCGTTTATATATGTCTTGTTATTTTTCTGTATATTAACTTCTCCCTTACTTTTATATTTTAATTTAAACGGTTTATCATTAAGTTATTCCAATTATTACATAATTTGTAACGGGTGTCAACTTGAAAAATCGTAAGTGTTTATTATTTTATCTTGCATACCTGCTTTGCGGATATTTTGTTTTAAGGATACTAATATAATGGGCTTCCATTTTTTTATTACCTATATTTTTGTAACAGACGGCAAGATAATAAAGGGTTTTGGGGATAACCGGCACGTTTTTGGAGCCGTACTGCTTTAAAACGGTTTTGAATATATATATAGCAGGTTTCCAAAAGCTTGCATTGTAATAATACAGCCCCGTAAAGAAAGTATTTTCCGACAATTTTATATCTATGAGCCTTATATATTTAAACGCCTTTTTTGAATATTTGGAATATGGGTATTTGGATATAAGTTTCTCGAGCGTCTTTTTTGCGTGCTTCAACGGATTCTGGTTTCTTCCGACCGCTTCTTTTCTTTTGTAAAAAGACATCGCTTCGTAAAACATCGCAAAAGGAGCATATTTTGAACGCGGATGCAAATGGATGAAGTCTAAATAAGCTCCCTGCGCTTCGATATATTTACCTTCGAGATAATAGACGTCCCCAAGTTTAAGTTCCGCTTTTTTAGTCCTGCGGTATGAAGGGTAATTTTCGATAAGAGCTTTAAAATTTTTGGCAGCTCCGTTATAATTATGACTGTGCGAATCATACAGGGCTTTTCTATAATAAACGTCCGGCGGCAGTACGCTCTTCTTGACGTTTTTGCCGCAACCGGAAAGCATAACCGAAAAAGCTAAAGTTATAACTCCTGCAGTTAAAAATAAGATTAGACTGCGGTTTCTTTTTATTGTATTCATATTTATTTTATTTATTATTTTATTTATTTATATTAATTTAATAAAAATTTTTATTGGATTATTTTGCTTCCTTTGGAAAGCGCAACTTTTATTTTAACATTATATAAATAATCGTCAATATGCATTTTTAACGGAACCATGCTTCCGCCTTTTAAAACATAGTCTTTAAAGCGGATGATTTCAGTAATTTTCCTATGCGTGACCTCCGTTATTTTGCGGATAAGATAATTTTTACTAACGTAAATGTAGTACTCGTCCGCCGCTTTACCTAAGTGCGGGCGGTAACCGAAGAAAAAGCCCTTGCTTGTATTGTAAAACAAGCCTGCTTTTTTAATTTTCTCTAAGTTATTCATATCTAATAAAATTTTGAAAACCTTGAATAACCTTTCATACATTAATATTTTGCCGGTATATTTTTTATTGAAATCTATAAATTGAATTTTTCCGAGTCTACGGTCTAGAAAAATCGCTTTATTTCCGGCTTTAAATATTTTTATGTAAAAAAGCACGTCCCCGTACATATCAAGAATAGTAAACTGCATATATTTTCCGGAGGCGTATTTGTAAAGCCCCGCTTGCTCGAAAGCGAAACGTCCGCTTCTTGCCGATATCTCAAGCCTCCCCGACAATCCTTTAAAGCGTCCGTAATTTTTATCGAGTCCGGCTAAAACCTGATTTCTGGTTTTATATACCGCCTGAGGTTTAATTGCGGGTGACGGAACAGTTTTGATGTAAGACGCGCATCCGCTTAAACTTAAAGATATAAATAATACGAATATAAAAAATACTAATACTAACGGCGTTAGGTGTCTATACTTTTGCTTTTGCAATTAAATCCTCAGTTATTATATTTTCAATGATACTTTCTATATCGTCGAATTTTGAAACGGAAGAAGCGCCGCCCTGTGAAAAGTCTTTTTTGCCCCCTCCTTTTCCGCCGACTTTCGAATTTATAAGTTTTATTATTTTAGAAGCATCGGCGGCTCCTTCGGCAGAAACTATATAAACTAATTTTTCGTCATTAACGTTCGAAACAAAAATAACAGCGCTGTCGCCTGCCGGAAAATCATGCCTTGATTTAAGCGCATTAACAAGTTCTTTCAGTTCTTCACCTGAAATATCTTTAAATCTGGATATTAAATATTTAACGCCTTTGGCTCTGTCGGTTTTAAATAATTCGATAAGACGTCCGGCTTCAAAAGAGTTTAATTTTAGCCTAAGTTCTTCATTGGTCTTTTCCAAAAATTCGTAATCGTAATAAAGCTTAATTATTTTATTATATACGTCCGTTCTTGATGAATTTAATAATTTTGCTATATTTCTTACATTGTCTTCTTCGACATATAAATAATTTAGATAATTCAAACCGGTTACGGCTTCAATGCGCCTGATGCCGGAAGCAATCGAAAATTCTCCTGAAATTTTAAAAAACCCTATTTCCCCCGTTCTCGAAACATGGGTTCCTCCGCAAAATTCTTTTGATACATCTCCCATCGACACGACTCTGACTTTTTCTTCGTATTTGTCATCGAAAAAATGAAGCGCCCCTGAGCTCAAAGCCGTTTTTACATCGAGTTCTTCGGCTTTCACCTCCATATCCGCAAAAATATATTCGTTGACGGAAGTTTCTATGTTTCGGATATCATCGTCTTCAAGCGGTTTTCCGTATGAAAAATCAAACCTGAGTCTCTCGGAATCTACATAGGAACCTTGCTGTGAAACATGGCTCCCGAGAATTTTCCTCAGCGATGCCTGTAAAAGATGCACGGCGCTGTGGTTGGAGGCGGTTTTTTTTCTAGTTTCTTTATCCACCAAAAACTTTGCCTTTACGGGGAAAGCAGGAGTAGTCCGAACAGATTCGGATATCGACATACCGCCTCTAAAAATTCTTCCGTGATGAAGTATAACTCCATTTTTAGTTTTGTAGGCACCGGATACCGATGCCGAAAATGAATTAATTCCGGCGCTCCATTCAATCATGCCCTTATCGCCGGTCTGACCGCCGCCTTCTGGATAAAACGGGGTCGAATCGGCTGTAATATAGTAAAAATCGCCGTCTTCTATCGTCTGGACCGGTTTGCCGTCTTCGCTAAATATGCCGGTAATATTTGCATCGGTTTCTATATTTGCATATCCGGTGAAATATGTTTTAGGAAAGTTTGAAATTATGTCAGGAATACCTAGTTTTTCCTTCTTTTGCTTCGAACCTTTTTTCTGAATATCCATTAATTTGTCGAATATTTTTAAATCGATGGATAAATCGTTTTCTCCCGCGATATCTATTGCAAGATCTACCGGAAATCCTTTTTCGTCGTATAGTTTAAATATAAAATCGCCTGGTACAATTTTTTCTTTTTTATTTTTCAGTTCCAAAATTTTTTCGTCCAAGAGCTTAATCCCCTGACCAATGGTATCGGTAAACTTATCATACTCTTCGGAAATTATTTTCTCAAAAACGGTCAGACCGTCCCTGACCTCGGGATAAAACCCGCCCATAACGATTATAACGGTGTTGCCGAGATAAATTAAGTTTTCGAGCTTGATATTAAGTTTTAAAGCATACCTTATCAACCTTCTTAAAATCCTTTTAAATACGTATCCCCTGCCTTCGTTGGAAGGAAAGACCGATTCCGCGGATAAAAAAATGGAAGTCCTTATATGGTCGCTTATAACTCTGACGGCGGTATCGTAAGCTTCGTCGCCGCTATTGTAACACCTGCCCGTAATAGCATCTATTTCGTTTATGTAAGGAATAAAAATGTCGGTATCATAGTTGGATTTTACATTCTGCAAAACCCTTAATGTTCTCTCAAACCCCATACCGGTATCAATGGAAGGCTTTGGAAGTTTTGAAATAGCGCCCCTACTATCTTTATTAAATTCCATAAAAACAAGATTCCAGATTTCTAGATACCTTCCGCAGTCACAGTTTATATCGCAGTCCTTATGTCCCGCCTCTGAATATCCGGTATCGAAAAATATCTCACTCGAATAGCCGCAGGGGCCGGTTTCTCCCATCTGCCAGAAATTGGTTTCGTCGCCAAGTTTAAAAATTTTTCTCTCGTCGAAACCGACGACGTCCTTCCATATAGAATAACCTTCGTCGTCTTTAGCATTTACGGTAACGTATATTTTATCCATATCCACTTCGATAACGTCTTTCAAAAATTCGTTGGCAAAGAGAACGGCGTCTTTTTTGAAGTAGTCCCCAAACGAAAAATTTCCGAGCATTTCAAAAAATGTATGGTGGCGGGACGTTTTTCCAACGTTTTCAAGGTCGTTATGCTTGCCTCCGGCTCTCATGCATTTTTGAATGGTCACCGCTCTTTGCATCGGGGATGCCGACGCCCCGGTAAAATAATCTTTGAACTGGACCATTCCTGCATTAGTAAACATAATGGAATCGTCGCCTGCCGGAATTAAAGATGAACTTGAGACAAGCATATGCCCTTTTCCCGTAAAATATTTAATAAATATTTCTCTTAATTCGTTTGATAATAATTTTTTCATAATCTGTACTTGCTATATGGGGACAGATTTGAAATCTGTCCCCATAAACTCGTCCCCGTAACGTAAACTAAGTCTATCCTCTTTTACATATCTGTTAATGTTTTGAATTTAAAATATCTTCTATTATCTGCGAAGAAAACCCTCTGCTCTGTAAAAAATCATAGAGTTTCTTTTTATATATCAACTCGTTTTCCCTGTATTTTATCAGCGAGACTTTCTTTTTGTCCATCGCTTTAAGCGCCACCTCTCGTTCCTCGTCTTCGACATAAAACTTTTCGATAAGTTCATCTATCAGGCTCTTATTGACACCTTTTTTGTATAATTCATAACTTAATTTTATCCTCCCGATGAGTCTCCTTTTACCGTTTTCTATAAGCCGTCCGGCAAACGCTTCATCGTTTAAATATCCATATTCTTTTAATTTTTTAACGGCTCTGCCTGTATCCTCGGTCGAAAATCCTTTCTTTATAAGCTTTTCGGCAATTTGCTTTTCGGAATACGATCTGGCGGAAATAAGCCGCAGCGAATAATCCTGCGCCGATACGAGGGATTTATACTTTCTTTTAGAAATGTTTTCCTGTGATACTTTCAAATGCCGCCTCCCTAACCATCTTTACTCTAAGACATCCCTAAGCCTTCGCTCGAAGAATTCACTCCAGATATCAACAGGGCAAGGTCGTTGGGAGAGGTAGATTCGGCTAGAGCATCTTCATAAGTTATCAAACCTGCCTTATAAAAATTATAAAGGGACTGGTCGAAAGTCTGCATTCCGTACTGAATATTTCCGCTTTTTATATAATCTCTTATGCTTGCCGTTTTATCTTCGTTTAAGATACATTCCTTTATAGTTTCAGTTCTTATCATTATTTCGATGGAAGGAAGACGTCCTTTTTTATCGGCTCTGATTATGAGCCTCTGTGATATTACGGCAGAAATAACGGAAGCAAGCTGGATTCTTATCTGTTTTTGCTGATAAGGCGGAAAAACCGCTATAATTCGGTTAATAGTTTCCTGAGCATCGAGGGTATGAAGCGTGCTCATAACAAGATGACCTGTTTCAGCTGCCGTTATAGCGGTTTCTATAGTTTCTAAGTCGCGCATTTCGCCGACTAAAATAACATCCGGGTCCTGCCTTAACGCTTCTCTTAGACCATGAGAAAAAGAATAAACGTCCGTACCGAGTTCCCGCTGGTTTATTATAGCTTTTATATCTTTGTGAAGATATTCTATCGGATCTTCTATGGTTATAATATTAACCGGCTTGTTGTTGTTGATATAATCTATCATGGAGGCAAGCGTAGTCGATTTTCCGCTTCCGGTTATACCCGTAACTATTATAATCCCCCTTTCTTTAAGGGCAATGGATTTAATGATTTTAGGAAGATTCAGGGAATCGAAAGCTGGAATGTTAAACGGAATATATCTCATTGCAATGCTTAACGAGTTTTTCTGCGAATATATGTTTACTCTGAATCTGCCGACGTTAGACAGGCTGTAAGCAAGATCGACGTCCCTGTTTTCCTGAAATACTTTAAGTTGGTATTTATCCATCATACTTTCGGCTATTTTTTCGATTACTTCCTTGGATATTATGCCAAAGCTTTCCTGCCGGTAAATATCGCCGTCTATCCTAAAAATAGGATACGTATTTACCTTTAGATGAACATCCGATGCCCCCTTATCAACAGCTGTTTTTAAAAGGTTTTCTATAAAGGACGGCTGTCCGCTGGACTGGGACTGATAAGATTGATTAGATTGAACCGGTTCTTCGTACATTTTATCAATATTTATTTATGTTGTTAATTTTCCGGCATTTATGCCTTAAGATTAAATTTTTCTAAAATTTTGGAATATATCTCGTCACGGAGCGCCAGATTGTTTTTAAGCGTTTCTTTGGCAGCCTCCCTTCCCTGTCCCAATCTTTCTTTGCCGTAGCTGAACCATGTTCCGGATTTTTCTATTATGCCGTTGTCCGAGCCGATATCGACTATATCGCCCTCCAAAGATATTCCGCTGTCGTAAATTATGTCGAACTCCGCCTCTTTAAAGGGCGGAGCCACTTTATTTTTGACGATTCTTGCTTTAGTGCGCGAACCGACTACTTCGTCCCCTTTTTTAATCGATCCGATTCTCCTTATATCTATTCGGACTGAAGCGTAAAATTTAAGGGCATTGCCGCCGGTGGTGGTCTCGGGAGAACCGAACATAACGCCGATTTTCATTCTTATCTGATTGATAAATATTACCGAAGTATTTGATTTTGCTATTGCCGAAGTAAGTTTCCTTAGCGCCTGCGACATAAGACGCGCCTGAAGCCCCATATGCGCATCCCCCATATCCCCTTCTATTTCCGCCTTTGGGACTAGGGCGGCAACTGAATCTATCGCTAAAACGTCTATGGAACCCGACCTGACTAAAGAATCTGCAATTTCCAATGCTTCTTCACCTGTGCCGGGCTGAGAAATTACAAGTTCGTCAACGTTTACACCTATTTTTTTTGCGTATTTTAAATCGAGAGCGTGTTCGGCATCTATAAAAGCTGCAATGCCGCCTTTTTTTTGAGCTTGAGCGACAATTTGAAGGGTAAGCGTGGTTTTCCCTGAGGATTCCGGACCAAATATTTCTATAACCCTTCCTTTCGGTACTCCACCTATGCCCAAAGCGATATCTAAAGACAATGAACCTGTCGGAATAGACTGAATATCTTCCGCCGGCGGTTTTCCGCCGAGCTTCATTACCGCTCCTGCTCCAAACTGCTTTTCTATCTGGGCAATAGCAATATCTAACGCCTTTATTTTCTGCTCCTGCACAGATTGCTCCTTAGCTTTATTTTCCCTATTTTCTTTTATTTCACTGGATTTTAACGCCATAATTATTCCTTTCGTTTAAATTTAAATTATAATTTATTATTTTTTTTATTTAAAAGTTATATCTTAAAAAAGAAATATTATCAAGTGAAATTATTGTTACGCTTTTTCATTCTGCAATTTTATAAAAACAGCGGAGGTCCCGCTTATAAGGCGGTAAATCCAGAATAGAGCCATTTTTGCCGTATATGCTTTAATATCCGAGCGGGAACCGGAGAAGAAATATTTCCTTACTTCCTTTACCTTCGGACTCGAAAGAGCCATAAAAACCGTTCCTACGGGATAATTATCATATTCGGTTTGAGGTCCGGCAAAACCTGTAACAGCAAGTCCTATGTCCACCTTTACATTTTCTCTTACTTTTTCCGCCATTTCCATTGCGCATTTATCCGATACCGCACCGTCTTTTTCTATAACTGCTTTATCCACCCCGAGAATATTCATTTTTGCGTAATTGGAATACACGACACCTCCGTAAACAAAATAAGCGGAAGCTCCTGATAAATCTGTAAGTTTATTAGAAATATAACCGCCGGTAAGCGATTCCGCAATTGCAATCTTAAGCCCGCTTTCCTTAAGAAGATAAGAGCATACTATATGAAGTTCGTCATCATCGAAACCATAAAGATAATCATTAAAAATATCTCCAACTTTACTATCTACCCACTTTATATTTTCATTAAGCTTCTGGGTAGAAACGCCGCTCACGGCGGCAGTTATAACAAATTCGCCGTATGAAAATTCATAATTTAGATTATATTCTGCAGTTTTTTTTAATTTTCCGAAAAGAGTCTCAAATTCTTTTTCCTTTAAACCGAACAACTTATATTTTCTTAATCTGACAAAATAATTAATTCCCAATTTTCCTAACATTTTTCCGAGTATATGATTTTTAAACATATTCACGGCATTTTTAGGTTCAAGCGGCATAGCCGCAAAAAATACCGGTTCAGTCATATAAAAGCCGGAAATGCCGGAATTCTGGTTTGGAACGATAAAAGAATGTTCCGGAAAATAACAGGCTTTTTCATTAGGCGGATTAAAAGGCTTTTTATTGGATTCATAAACGAGCGTCATTAAATCTGCGGCGTCTTTACTCCTGACGAGTTCTTTTTTGAAAATCGCAGAAGCGGTATCGCGGGTTAAAAAAAAGTCGTCCTTCATGCCGCCGCACACTATAACGAAAGAATCTCCCGATGACATATAAGACATTACTTTATATATGCCTTCTCTCTGGCTTTCCGGCATTATAACGGCTTCTTTAAACCCTAAATCATAATTGGAAAGCACATCGGAAAGCTCCTTTATTACCTCTCCGGCTTCAGCAAAATTATAATTATCGGCTATAACAAGAATTTTAATATCTTTAGCGTCTTTGTCTTTAGTTTCCATTATATTTTATATATTCATTTAATTTCTAATTTAATAATGTAAATAAAAACTGCTATAATATGTGTTATATATATATTATATATATAGAGTAATACTTTTATACCCTGCATGTCAACAATGTGAATGTTTTAAAATCCGGCGATAACGACTATTATAAAACGCAAAACTATTAAAGAAAAAACGGCGGCGGCGAGGTCGTCAAGCATAATGCCGAGACCACCCTGGACTTTTTTGTCGATTATTCTAATAGGAAAAGGCTTTAATATGTCGAAAAAACGGAACAAAATGAGCCCGCAAAATGCGTATATAAAGGAGTGCAAAAAAGAAAAAGATGTCCATAAAAACCCGGACATAACCGCCAGATATCCAAGCGCTTCGTCTATAACCACGAAAGGCGGGTCGCTTATGCCGGATATTTTTTCAGCCTTAGACGAGAAATAAATCCCTAAAATAAATATGAACAGGCAGAGCGCAAAATAATAAAGCGGATTTAATAACCTGAGCAGCAATACATATAATAAAAATGCGGCAACCGAACCAGCCGTCCCAGGAGCATAAGGAAAAAATCCAATATAAAAAAACGAAGATATTAAAATAGAAATGTTTTGAATATTTAAATTTTTATAATCTTTCACGCAAACCCCATTTTTTTTACGACTGGAATTTATATCTTCTCATCGAAATATTTAAAAGTATGGCTACCGCCGACATATCGACCACAAGCGACGTCCCCCCATAGCTGAAAAAAGGAAGCGGCACGCCCACAACCGGCAGAAGCCCGACGGTCATAAACATATTGATTATAGTATGAAAGGTAATAATACCGAGAGCGCCTCCGCCGAGAAGAAATCCCTGCAATTTTTTTGCCCTGTAAACTATTTTAAAGCCCCTTATTATGACGATAAAATATAATGCTATAAGAACTAATCCGCCGAAAAAACCGAACTGCTGCATAAATGTAGAAAAAATAAAGTCGGTGTGTTTTGCCGGCAAAAAATCTAAAGTGCTCTGTGAACCGTTTCCGAACCCGTTTCCGAAAAACTTGCCCGCCCCCACCGCAATTTCCGATTGTATAATATTATATCCCGCCCCCAGATAATCTTTAGCCGGATGCAAAAATATAAGTATTCTGCTTTTTTGATAAGATTTTAATCTAAACCACAAAAGAGGACCGGCAACTAATGTAATTCCTGTTAAAATTAAAACTGCGCTTTTTTTAATTCCGGCAAGAAAAATCATAATAATACCGATAAATAAAACGATAAGCGCAGTCCCTAAGTCAGGCTCTTTCGCTATTAACAGCACAGGTAAAAGAATTATGGCAAACGGAATTACGAGCCCTTTAATAGAATAGCCGTTTTTGTTTTCATAAGAAGTAAAATATTTTACAAGGGCAAATATTAAAGCTATTTTCATAAGCTCCGACGGCTGAAGCGAAAACATTCCCAGCGAAATCCACCTTGAAGCCCCATGCGTAATCCTGCCTTTTAATAGGACGACGATAATCAGTATCAAAATAAAACCGTAAATATAATAGGCAGCTTCTATAAGGATATTATAATCTATGGTTATTATCACGAACATTATAAAAAAAGCAATTATAAACCAGATAATCTGTTTTATGATGTAGGGATCTAAGAAATCCTTATGGTTTACGCTTAACGAACCGTAAAGGTTTATAATGCCTATTATGAATATTAAAATAACCGTGAAAAGCATTATAAAGTCAAAATTTTTAGCGTATTGATTATCTAAAATTTTCATATTAAAAACTCGTATATATAAAGCTCGGCGGTTTGCTTTTGCCTTTTTTGCCGTTCTTAGTGTTTTTATGAACCGGCGGTTTCCATAAGCCTTTTTGCTCTAAATATTTTTCGACTATTTTTCTGGCAATAATCGCCGCATTAGCTCCAAGAAACCTGGCGTGCATATCTAATATCACGACGGCGATTTTAGGATCATTTAAAGGGGCAAATCCGACAAACCATGCATTGTCGCGGTATTTTCTCGGTATGAACTTTATATCGTAAATAGAATATGTTTTTGAAATAATCTGGGCGGTTCCGGTTTTCCCGCAAAATTTTATGCCTTGTATTCTCGCGTTTATTGCCGTTCCGTAATTTTTGTTCACTACTTCGCACAACCCTTTTTTAACGGCATCGAGATATTTTTGTTTGATATTTATCCGTCTGATAAACTTTGGCTTCATTTCTTTCAATACCTTCCCGTTCTGCGATACTATTTTTTTCAACAAAAACGGCCTATAAAGTTTTCCGCCGTTCGCGATAGCGCTGTAAGTCATAACAAGCTGAATTGGGGAAATAAGGTCGTAACCCTGCCCTATGATGGCGGAAAGCGTCGAACCTTTATACCAGTGTCTGTGATATCTTTCATAAACAAGGCGCCTCGTCGGTATAAATCCCGGATTTTCATCAGGAAGGTCTATTCCGGTTTTTTCTCCAAAACCTAATCTGCGGGCGTAATCCGCCAGCTGATCGATTCCTATTTTGACACCGAGCGAATAAAAGTAGGTATCCACTGATTCCGCTATAGCCCTATATAAATTTACTTTAGAATTTTGATACGGATTCCAGTTATAAAATACAGCATCGCCCAACTTAAAAGTCGAGCCTGAATAAATTTTTTCGTTGGGAGTAATCAAATGTAAAGACAATGCAGTAAGGGCGCCAACCACCTTAAAAGTGGAACCGGGGGCAAGCGCATTTTGAATTGCCTTGTTTTGCAAAGGATGCTCATCGTTATGTATGATACTATCCCAGCGCTTCTCGCTAATACCCTCCGAAAAATAAAAAGGGTTAAAAGAGGGGGTAGATACCATAGCAAGAATTTTTCCGTTGTTAGGATCCACGGCAATTGCCGCACCCTCTTTTTTTTTCATAAGTTTGTATGCAAGTTTCTGTAAGGCAAAATCGAGCGTCGTATATAAATTAGCGCCCATAACCGGTTTTTTGATAACGATATTGCCTATCTGTTCGCCTTTAGAATTAACCACGATTCTCTTTTCTCCGTCTTTCCCGTGTAAATATTTTTGATAGTAGTATTCGAGTCCGGTTTCCCCTATAATATCCGAAGAGTTAAGATAACCATATTTTTTTTCTTTTAACTCCGATGGAGAGACGGGGCCTACGTAACCGAAAATTTGAGCCCCCATTTTTCCATAAGGATAATGTCTTATAGGAATTTTTGCGATAAAAAACCCTTTTAGAAATAGCTTGTTTACCTCAAACTTCGATAATTCTTTAATCGAGATATTGCGGATTAAAATAATAGGTTCATAGGGGGGCAAAAATTCTTCTTTTTTTACTTTTTTTAAAAGTTTTCTATAGCTTTTATGCATCAAGCCGGCAAGAAACTTGAACTCCATTTCCTTTTTTTTTAAGCGGGATAAGGTAACGGCGATATTAAATGACGATTCGTCATCTACAAAAATTTTTCCGCCATCAGACAGTATGTTGCCTCTCGGAGCCGTAAGATATATTACTCTGGTAGCATTATTTTTTGCCAGTTTATAATAGTAGCCGCCTTTAATAACCTGCAGATAAAAAAGTCTGACAATTAAAATTAAAAGCAGTATCGTAACGATAATTGCAAGTAAATCAATCCTGCTTTTCTGTTCTTTTAATATTCCGTTTTCGTTATATAGCGACGACATATTTCATTTGCATAAAATTTTCGACATTTCATCGTGAATTAAACCGTTAGAAGCAAGTATTCTTTTTTTATAAATATCTAACGGACTTTTGCAAAAATCAGTAACTACGCCTCCCGCCTCTTTTACTATCAGACTTCCCAAAGCCATATCCCAAGGATTGAGATTAAGTTCCCAGTATCCATCGAGAAATCCGGCGGCAACGTAGCAGATATCTAAAACCGCCGAGCCGAGCCTCCTTATGCCTCTCACGTTAACGGAAATATCCCTGAAATGGTCAAAATTATTATCCGGATTAATTTTTTTATCATACGGAAAACCGGTTGACAGCAAGCTCTTCTCAAATACTGCCGTTTTAGAAACGTTAATCTTTTTGCCGTTTAAATATGCCCCGCCGTTTTTAACGGCGTGAAACATCTCTTTTAAAATAGGATTATACGCACAGCCCATAATTATTTCAGAACCTTTTTCCAGCGCCGCCGAAAAACAAAAAATAGGAAGCCCGTGAGCATAATTCGTCGTACCGTCCAACGGATCTATAATCCATTTAAATTCTGAATCATTAGAAATATTAAAATTATCTTCTTCCGCAAGAATAGAATGTGACGGAAACGCTTTTTTAATACTGAGAACGGCGTAGCTCTGTGAAGCCGCATCGGCTTCCGTAACTATATCTACCGGACCTTTATATTTTAAGATATGGGTTTTTCTGAAAGTTTTGGAAATAATCTTGCCGCAGTTTTTGGCAAGACCAACTGCAAAATCCAAATAATTTTGCAAATCTTGATATCTAATTTCTTTATCTTTACCGCCCATTTTTTTATTAAATTTAATTATTCAGTAAGGATGAAACGCCGATAAAGCGCTTCTATTGATTTTGACATCTGATTTAGACTCTAAATAATCAACGTAATCATCAAGAAATTCCTGCTCTTTCTGAAAACCGTAAAGTTCTTTTTCTTTTAATAATGCTTCTCCTCCGCTCTTAGTTTTTGAATTGGAGATATATTCCGGAAAATAAACCCTTAAAATTTTAATTGCGGCATATCCAGATTTTACCGGAAAAACCGTGCTTGCAACTTCGCCTTGTTTGGTAGAAAATATCGATTCTAAGATGCTTCCGTTTAAAGAATATTTTTTAAAGAAAGGTGATTTTACAAGGTCTATCTCAGAAAAAAGAGGAACTTCTCTCGCTATTCCTCCGTATTTTTTTGCCTGTTTGCTAAAGTTTTTATTATATAGCGCCGCTTCCTTGAGAAAATCGTCCGCTTTGTCTTTTGAACCGAAAATAGCTATTTTAAAAGAAACGGATTTATTTTTAATTTTATAATCGTTTAAAAATTGAGTACCGGCTACGCTGAAAGATTCGCCTATTATTCTCCTGATATAACTTCTTGTGATTTCGGCTTTATATTTTTTTTCAAAACTTGCCGGAGTGGTATGGTTGGCAAGCAGAATGTCTTTAAACAATTTGCCGCTGAACTTTCCGTCTTTTTGAAACTCCTGAAAAGATGCGATATTTCGCGCTATAAATCCGTTAGACACATTAATTCCGAACACGTTTTTTCTGGATTCCAAAACTCTGTCGGCAATCAATGAGGACAGCGCGGAACCGGTTAAATTTAATTCAGTTATTTTTTTTTGCGTTAATTTTTTTCCATAAAGGCGCTCATATTCATTTTCGAGTCTTCCGTAATATCTGTTTAACTCGTTTAACGATATTCCCTTTCCGGCTACCACGGCGACATCGCGAGGCGAAATACCCCCTCCCGCACCCATAATATACGGAAGGAAACTAAAGCCGACGATAAATAAAAGCCCCACAAGTATGGTAATAATTTTGCCGGCGGTGTGGGCATAAAATCTTCTTAAAAAATCAAGCATAATTGTTTAAAGCTCCTTAAAGAATTTTAATATTTTATTTTATTATTGTACTGTATTATATTATATTATATTTTATATTCAGGTAGAAATTTATGCAAATATTTTCTTCTAATCTATAAATATATTAATTTATTCTTCTTTAAAAAATTTTTATAGCCTATTTTTTTAAAAAAGAAAAATACCATGGGGGTAAGAAGAGCGGTTGAAACGGATACCGGAAAACCGTAAGAAAGGAGAAAATTCCAATATAAAAAATGTATATCGTAGCAATAAAAAACGATTAAGAAAAGCGTAAGGTAATAAACCCATGAGGTAATAAAGGCTGCCAGAATCTCCGTCACCGCATTGTCGTAGGGAATTTTACGCCATAAAATATATGAAACGGCATAGGAAACCGTTCCTACGAGTCCGAAAACGGCGGGATTTAAAGGCGTCATAGAGCCGTATATATAAAATAATATATAAGACATAAGCCACCCTGGATATATGCCTAAATATGCCGATATATACACTAAGCCGGCTATGGCAAGATTAGGAAATATATAAAAGGAGCCCAAACTAAAATTATTGTTAAAAATGAGGGACAATATCATTAAAAACAAAAATAAACATATTATATAAATATATTTATAAATATTATTTCTCGACGAGGACATATTTACTGTTAAATAAATTTTTATATGGAATTATGGTTATCCGTTGAAATATATTATAACTCTTTTTCTTTATTAGAATTATCCTGCCTACATATATGCCGGAGGTGAAGACGCCTCCGAATCCCGACGTTAAGATTTTATCCCCTTTATTAACCTTTTTAGAATTGAAAACAAATCTCATTTTAAGATAACCGTTGCCGATTCCCTGTGCTATGCCCATGGTTCCGGTATTTGCATCTATTACGGAAAAAACGCATTTTGGATTGGTAATCGGGATAACTTTGGAATGGCGGCGTCCTGCATAAACGACGCGCCCTACCACCCCGTCGTAAGAAATAACGCCGTCTCCGCTTTTAATTCCGTTTTTTGTGCCTTTATTTATATAGAAGCTGTAAAACCACCCCTCTATCCCGTGAAACAAAACGGCCGCCGGAACGGATTGTTTGTTTATCGAACTTTTTAAAAACAGAAGGGCTTTTAAGTTTCTGTTTTCTATACTATAGTTTTTATAAAGGTTCAGCTTAAATTTTATCTTCTTTAATTCGGACTTAAGCTTTTTGTTTTGCTCTTTAACCGATAAGACGTTGATATAATTTTTATAAGACTTTTCGGAAATACTAACCGGATAATCTACGACTTTATAGATTGAATATACGGAATTGCTTATAAAATTAGAAAATAAACCGCCGAATTTAATTCCATTTAAAGAAAGTATATAAATTGATGCCGATATTATTATAATTATAAGGAGAACTAAGACGTCCTTGTGTTTTTTTAATTTTAATTTTTTAATGAATTTTCCCACAACGATTAATTCTCAAGCATTATATCTTTTAATACGTTAATTTCGCTTAATGCTTTGCCCGCCCCGCGGACAACGCAGGTCAGGGGATCATCCGCTATGATGACAGGTAGTTCGGTATGTTCCCTTATGAGGACGTCTATGTTTTTTAAAAGCGCTCCGCCGCCGGCAAGTACTATTCCTCTATCGACGATATCCGA
The DNA here is from genome assembly GCA_021828255.1 of bacterium. GTDB lineage: Bacteria > SZUA-79 > SZUA-79 > Acidulodesulfobacterales > Acidulodesulfobacteraceae > Acidulodesulfobacterium_A. The sequence continues at coordinate 27,268 of JAKASB010000012.1, forward strand.
CGAAAGCTCGGGCGGAATTTTTTCTAAGGTGGTTTTTATCGCATCTACTATTTGAGCCGCAGGCTCGGATATAGCGTCTAAAACTTCGGAAGAAGTTATTTCGATAATTTTGGGTATCCCGCTGACAAGGTCCCTTCCTTTAATATTCATTTTTGATTCTTCTTCCACGGGATAAACGGTGCCTATAGTCATTTTGACAAGCTCCGCAGTCCTGTCCCCTATAAGGAGATTATACTTTTTCTTTATATATTGAATTAGGGCATCGTCTATTTTATCTCCGCCTACCCTGAGCGATTTGGCAAAAACTATGCCCGACATAGAAATTACCGCCACCTCGGTCGTTCCGCCTCCTATATCGACTATCATATTTCCGGCGGCTTCCGTAATAGGAAGTCCAGCGCCGATAGCCGCGGCTACGGGTTCTTCTATAAGATATACGAGCCTCGCTCCTGCCGCCTCCGCAGATTCTTTTACAGCCCTTCTTTCCACGGCTGTAATCCCCGACGGAATCGCTACGATAATGCGGGGTCTTATCATAGTTTTTCTATTGTGAATTTTTCTGATAAAATACTTAAGCATCGCCTCTACAACTTCAAAATCGGCTATAACTCCGTCTTTCATGGGTCTTATTGCCGAAATATTACCCGGCGTTCTTCCGAGCATTTTCTTAGCATCTTTTCCTACGGCAAGAATTTTTTTGTCCCCGCGTAAATCGATATGAACGGCAACGACCGAAGGTTCGTTGGAAACTATGCCTTTGTCTTTGACGTAAATAAGAGTATTTGCCGTTCCAAGATCTACGGCAAGATCGTTGCTGAATAAACCGATTAAACTATCGACAAACATAATAAAATATCTCCTTATATATCTATTTATATATCTATTTATTAATATCTATTTT
>JAKASB010000093.1:0-2423 GCA_021828255.1 bacterium
CCTCTTCATCGTCCAGAATAGATTGAATTAAATCTTTTGTTCCGTTGTCTTTTATTTCAGAGGCGAACTTTATATCTTCGTTATAGGCTTTGATTGCGTCTTCTTCCGATTTTCTGTCATTTTTATGCATTAAGTCAACCGTCGAGCCTATATGTATTTTGTTGTAATTAGAAACAACGGGTATTCCTTCGAGAAATAATATTCTGCTGATTAATTTTTCGGCATGCTTCATTTCGTCTATCGCTCTTTTTTCCACTTCTTTATGAAGTTCGTCGTAACCCCAGTTGTCGAACATTTCCGAATGAACCATATATTGGTTGATAGCGGTTAATTCTTCCGCCAGCCTTAAGTTAAGCCTTTTGAGAATTTCCTCGTTCCCTTTCATAAAATTACCTCCAGAATTTAAATATTTCATTTAATGTGCGGTGCATATTAATTATATCATATTAAAATAATTTGGCTCTGGGGTATAATAGGCAATAAGTTAAAATTTAATTGTCATCTAAAGTTATACCATGAAAATATTATTAGGCACCCATGTTTCTATTTCTGGAGGGCTGAAAAATGCATGCCTGTCCGCAAAAAATACCGGGTCAAACGCTATCCAAATATTTACGAAGAGCCAGTTGCGGTGGCAGGCTAAAGAACCGGATTTAAACGAAGCTTCTTCTTTTAGGCAATGCACAGCCGGTCAAAAGTTAACCGTTGCGGCGCACCTTTCATATTTGGTAAATCTTGGAAGCACAGACGAAATAATAAAAGAAAAATCTATAGAAGGCATCACTGCCGAAATTAAAAGATGCGGTTTGCTCGGCATTAAATATTTAATATTTCACCCCGGGTCAAATAAAAATTTAACCGAGAAAGAAACTATAAAACAAATTGCCTTTAATTTAAATATAGTTATGCAGAAAACGGCGGAATTCAAAAATGTTATTTTAGCTCTCGAAACCACAGCCGGACAGGGAAATCAGATAGGATATAAATTAGAGCATATCGCAAAAATATTTGAATTAGCCGGATATGCCGAAAGGCTCGGGGTCTGCATAGATACATGCCATATCTTTGCCGCCGGATACGACATAAGAACTTTGGCAGATTATAATGAATTTATGGAAAATTTCGATAAAATTATAGGCATCAAGAAATTATGCGCCGTTCACCTTAACGATTCGCTGAAACCTCTGGGCTCTAAAGTGGACAGGCACGCCCCTATAGGAAAGGGTTATATAGGACGGGATGCTTTCAGGTTTATAGTGAACGATGGGAGGCTTAAAAACATTCCTCTAATTGTCGAAACGCCCGGCGGCGACAAAGAGCATAAAATAGATTTGGATATTGTGAAGAATATGATAAACAAATGATTTACGCCTAATACTGCTTTATATTATCCGTTCAGCCGGTCTAAGTACTTTTTAACCCCTTCCTCGACGGAAATAAAGGTTTTATTGTATCCGATATTGCGCAAGGCAGAGATATCCGCTTCCGTGAAACTTTGATAAGCGCCCTTAAGATGTTCGGGAAAAGGAATATATTCTATCGAACCTTTTCCTAAATACTTTTTTACGGCATTTGCTACATCGTTAAACGACCTTGCTTTTCCCGTTCCGAGATTAAATATGCCCGACTTGGACGAGTCGTCCATAAACCATAGATTAACTTTGGTGCAGTCTTCCACATAAATAAAATCACGCCTCTGTTCCCCGTTTCCGTAACCTGCCGTTCCTTCGAAAAGCTTTGCTTTTCCCGTAGCGGCTATCTGGTTGTTAAAATGGAACGCAACGCTGGACATTGTGCCTTTATGCGACTCCCTCGGACCGTAAACGTTAAAATATCTGAATCCCGCAATCTGATATTTAGCTTTTTTTATTATGCTTCTAACATACTGGTCAAACTGGAATTTTGAATAAGCATACATATTTATAGGAAGTTCACAGGCTCTTTCTTCTACGAACCCTTTTTTTCCGAGTCCGTAAACCGAAGCCGAAGAAGCGTAAATAAATTGCGCTCCTATTTTTTGGCACCATTTTAATAACTCCTTGGAATACTCGAAGTTGTTTCTCATTATAAATTTTCCGTCCCATTCGGTGGTCGAAGAACAGGCCCCTTCATGAAATACGGCAGATATGCTCCCAAAGTCTAAACCGGATTTAACGTTAGCCAGAAAATCGTCTCTATCCATGTAGTCTAAAATATCGAGGTCGGAGAGATTATGCATTTTCTTGCCGTTTGTTAAATTATCTACTACCAGAATATTCGATTCGCCTCTTTTGTTAAGCGCCTCAACGATATTAGACCCTATAAATCCGGCTCCGCCGGTAACTATTATCACCTAATTATCCCCTTTAAATTCATAATTTAATTAATTAATGCCAAAAATTTTAGTTATTATATCATAAATAAAGCAAGTCATCAAAAAGGTT
>JAKASB010000093.1:2523-4829 GCA_021828255.1 bacterium
TCTAAAACAAGACCGTACCGCGCTAATTTTTCTATGGTAGTTTTATAATCTTTATGCTGGAATGCGTTGATTCCAAGATTTGCGGCGGTTTCGGCGTTAAAATATCTGTCGTCGATAAAGATACATTGCTCCGGTTTTGAAAACGACAAGTTGATTGCCAGTTTGTAAATATTTTCATCGGGTTTCCTTATATTCACGAAACATGATATTACAAAAAAATCCAGTAATTCGTCTAATTTAAACGTTGCTACCCTATAATCGGTTAATTCTAAACCTTCATTGCTCAGTGCCACGAGTTTCAATTTATATTTCAATTTTAAATTTTTGAAAAATTCTATCATTTCAGGAATAGGCTTAGATTGACTAAAAATAAAATTTTTGAAATCCGTTTTTGAAAAATTTCGTTTTTCGTAAAAAATTACTTTATCTAAATAATCGTTTAAAGTAATTTTGCCTTCTTCATATAAAGCGGCAAGATAGCCGTGCCTCTCAGTAAATTCTTCGTAATCTAAATTAAATATTTTAGAAGCTAGTTTTCTGGATGCCGCGTCCCAGCCGTTGCTAAGCAAAACATTACCTATATCAAGCAAAATTGTCTTTATCATATTTATATATTACATATTACCATAAAATAAAATTATATGCCGGTATATCGCAAGATTGCCGATATAAGATATAAACAGTTAAACCAGTTTTAAAGCTATATGAACGCCGACTACATTTCTTGAATTATTTCTTTTATTGTATTATATTGAAATTATATATCTAATTTTGTTTAATTATACAATTAAAAATTGCAAAAAGACTTTATAAAATCAATGGAAACAGGGAACAGAGACGGTGATTAAAGAACTTTACTCTATTGCGATATCCGGCGTTTATGTTATTCATCTGCTTTACGCTCTTGTAATCGTGATCGGGTTTTTTTTAATAATAATCGGTTTTTTTGCCGGGTGGCGCTGGATTAGAAACTTTACATTCAGATTAATTCACCTTTTAATGATTGGAATTGTCGCTGTAGAATCTATTTTTAATGCGGAATGCCCTCTAACCTGGCTTGAATATAAACTGATGTCGTTAGACCATATAAAGCACAGTTCTATGCCCTTTATCGCGGGAATGGCAGATAAAGCTTTATATTACAATTTTCCGATATGGTTATTTAATGCGATATATATAATATTTGGACTGATCGTTCTTATTGTATGGTTTACAATACCGCCTGTTTTTCCAAAAAAATCTCTTTCCTAAATATTTATTTTTCTATTTAGTTAGTTAGAAAATTTTCAAGACTTTAGCTCCTGCAATATCCTTATTTTTAATTTCATTTATAGCGGTATTTGCTTCACTTAAGTTAAAAAGCCGGAATTCAGGTTTTATATTAAAGTTAGCCGCAATTTCTAAAACTTCCTTAATGTCGGCAAAAGTTACGTTGGCAACCGACTTTATCTCTTTTTCCATCCATAAATCCCGCGGATAATCAAGATTTATAAGATAATCCTTGTCAAAATCTTCCTTTCTTATGTTATTGATAACAAGCATCCCGTTAGGTTTTATATTTTTCAAAACTTCTACAACGGGCATCCAAACAGGCGTAGTATCAATGACCGCGTTTAATTTTTCAGGCGGAATTTCCTTAATATCGCCGCTCCAGTATGCGCCAAGCTCTAATGCAAGTTTTCTTTCATTTTCAGACCTTGCAAAAACAAAAATCTTTGAATTTGGGTAAACCACTTTTGCTATTTTTAAAACTAAATGGTTCGAAGCCCCGAATCCGAGAAAACCTAAATTCATCCTATTTTTAATATTCGTTAATTTTAAAGCCCTATATCCGACCGCCCCCGCACATAACAGTGGCGAAGCCTCTTCATCTGTAAAATTTTCAGGGATCAAGGCGGCATAATTTTCGCTTATCTTCGTATATTCGGCATAACCGCCGTTCACGTCTTTTCCGGCAGCAATAAAATCGGGACATAAGTTTTCAAAACCGCTCTTGCAGTATTCGCACTTCCCGCAGGCGGAATTAATCCAGCCTATGCCTACCCTGTCATTTTTCTTCAGCTTCTTTACTTCGCTTCCGATTTCGATTACCCTTCCAACAATTTGATGTCCGGGAATAACAGGCAGCTTAATCGGTTTAATCCTGCCTTCGATTTCGTCTAACTCGGTGTGACATACGGCACAGGTGTTTACTTTAATCAGCGCTTCATTTTTATTAATTTGAGGGATTTCAGTTTCGACATAAGATAAAGGTGTTTTATTTATCTTTAAATCTGAATTTTCTTTTAACATCATTGATTTCATAA
>JAKASB010000013.1:0-8751 GCA_021828255.1 bacterium
GTTAAGATTAAAACGTCCATAAAATTAATCTCCTATTATGTTTAATTATTAATTAATATCCTTAAAAAGGAGGGGAGTTATACTAAAAAAAATAAGTTAATATCATCTATCCCGGAACGGGCTGCCCCTCCTTCAATTAGAATTAATCGTATAAATTGAATATCGAAAGTTTTTCTAACGTTTCCGCAGGAACGTCTTTTTTTACCGTCACTACAGATTTTTGCAGGGACAAACCGCAAGAACATATATTTTTGCCGTTTCCTTCTCCGCTAACGCCGTCTGTGCCGCCGTCTATACTGCATTCGTTGTGCGAAAAGTCTATTTTCGTTATCGACTCTTTAATGATATTTTTTGCTTTTTCGGCATTTTCCAGAAGAATCTTAATAATCATATCGGCGTTGACGTTGTCTTCCTCCTCGTGCCAGCAGTCGTAATCCGTCGCCATAGCTATCGTTACATAGCATAGTTCTGCCTCTCTCGCAAGTTTGGCTTCTGTGGCATTTGTCATGCCGATTACGTCGAAGCCGTTATTTTTATAAAAAAGTGACTCCGCTTTTGTGGAAAACTGAGGACCTTCTATGCAAAGATAAGAGCCTTTTTTATGATGCGGGATATCAAGCGATTTACACGAATCCACGACGATTTTGCGCAAATACGAACAGACAGGCTCAGCCATTGAAACATGGGCTACCAGACCGTTTCCGAAAAAAGTACTTTTCCTGTTTTTGGTAAAATCGAAGAACTGATCGACTATGACCATATCTCCAGGTTTAATCTCTTTTTTAAGACTTCCTACAGCGCTGACCGAAATCACTTTTTTGACGCCGGAAACTTTCAGCGCATAAATATTTGCGGCATAATTTATTTCGGAAGGAAATATTTTATGTCCTTTGCCGTGCCTCGGCAGAAACGCCAATTGCTTGCCGTTTATTTTCCCAAATACAAGCTTGTCGGACGGCTTTCCGAAAGGGGTATCTATCAATTCTTCCCTAATGTTTGTAAGTCCATCCATTTGGTATAGTCCGCTGCCCCCTATTATTCCCAAAATATCAGAGTTTTTTTCCATATAATTTCCCCCGATTTTGTTTTATTCTTTATTTTTAATCGAACACATCAGCTTCTTTTTAATATTGTTATCACCTTCGCGGATTATTTCTATATTTTTTTTCCCTATTCTTATTACCGTGGATGAACCGCCGGTAAGTTCTCCGGCATTTATAGCCAAAATGTTTATGTTAGAGAGGTTAGATAAAAATTTTTCGTTTAATTCGTTAAAATCAGAAAAACTTTCTTTGCCAGACAAATTAGCGCTTGTGGATATAAGAGGAAAGTCGATTTCCTCGAACAGTCTTGCGGTGAAAGGATGGGGAGAAATTCTAGCTCCAACTGATACAGAACCGGCGGTGAATAAATAATTTTCTGAAGGCTTTTTAGATTTTAAATTAAAAATAATTGTAAGAGGTCCCGGCCAAAATTTTGATATTATATCTTCTTCCCGTCTGCCGACCGCGGCGATAGCTAAAAGCATATTCAAATCTTTAATTAATAAGGGAAGCGGCTTATCAGCGTCCCTTCCCTTTAATTCGTAAATCTTCCGAACTGCTGAATTATCAAGAGCATTGCCGCCTATGGCGTAAGAAGTTTCCGTAGGATATATTATAATGCCGGAGGCTTGCAAATGGTCTTTGATGTCTTTATAATCCGTATCGCTTATAGTACCTAAATCGTAAATTTTTACCATTTTTATTTATTTTTGTTTTCCGGCGTTTCCTCGTGCGAAGAAACTATGACATAAACCCCGCAAAGGGTAATAAATATGCCCAACCATCTTGTAAGAGGAACTGATTCCCCGAGCGCAAAGGCGGCAAGTATTACCGTTAAAATTATACCGATGCTCACAAACGGATAGGCGGCGGAGAGGTCGATTTTCGATAATACCTTTATCCAGAAAAACATCGATATTAAATATAGAACTATTCCGGCGATGACAAATTTATTCGTAAAAATAATAAATAAAATTTTTATAATTTTAATAAACACAATATATTTATGATGATATCCGGCAGATTGCGGCAGACGATGCAAGCTCACTCCAGCAGTTTTTTTTAAACTAATCATGCCGTATTTCATTAACAATTGGGCAAAGACCCCCATGAAAATACTCGCCACAAGATTTATAAACACCGCCGGTTTTAATTTTAATTTAGGATAGCGCATAGATTTTTCCTATATCTTTTCTATAATATTTATTTTCAAAGTTAATTTTTTTTGCAATATCATAGACTATATCCGCTATTTCAGGCGCCCTCCCTTTTGCGCAGATATTTAAAACCCTGCCTCCGCTTGTATAGTATTTTTCGTCTATTTTTTTTGTTCCGGCGTGAAAAATAGCATATTCGGCGGTTTTAGCCCATCCCAAATTTTGCAGTCCGTTGAATGAGATTTTGTATCCGGTTTTATAATCTTTTGGGTATCCGTCAGAAGAAAGGACGAGACATATCGATTTATTATCTTCAAAAATTAGTTTATATTCTTTTAAATTTTCGTTTATTACGCTTAAGAATAAGTCTATTATATCAGACTCAAGCCTTATAAGTATAGCTTGCGTTTCCGGGTCGCCGAACCTTACGTTAAATTCGAGAACGTAAATATCGTCGTTTTTAATCATAAGACCGGCATAAAGTATTCCTTTATACTTTATATTTTCTTTTTTAAGTCCTTCAAGAGCCGGCTCTATGACGGTTTTATTTATTTTTTCTATCATAGCTTCGGATACATAGGGATTTGGAGTAATAGCGCCCATTCCGCCGGTATTGTCGCCGGCATCCCCGTCCCCTATTTTTTTATAGTCCATACTTGTAATTAAAGGTTTGTAAGAAGTTCCGTCCGCCGCTACCATGTAAGACAACTCGAATCCATCGATATAATCTTCTATTATGACTGTTTCTCCGCTTTTTCCGAATATTTTCCCGTTAAAAATAGAGTCCAATATTTTTTGGGATTCTTCCATGCTTTCAGAGATAAAAACTCCTTTTCCGGCGGCAAGTCCGCTTGCTTTAATAACTATAGGATGGTTTTTTTGTTTAACGAAGTTTTTGGCAGTTTGAAAATCTGTGAATGATTTATATTCTGCAGTTTTAATATTATATTTTTTAAGAAAATCTTTAGCGAATTTTTTTGACGATTCTAAAAGAGACGCTTTTTTATCTGGTCCGAATATTTTTAAGCCTGCCGCCGTGAATTCATCGACTATGCCGAGAGAAAGCGGAATTTCCGGACCTACCACCGTTAAGTCTATTTTGTTTTCCAGGGCAAAAGAAAGCAGTTCCTTTGTATCGCCCTCTTTAATAGGAACGTTTACCGCAATTTCCGCCGTCCCTCCATTTCCAGGGGCGCAGTATATTTCCGTTTCTTTTTTTGATCGTTTAATGGCGGCAGCTATAGCGTTTTCCCTGCCGCCAGAACCGATAACAAGTATTTTCATTAATGTTTAAAATGCCTGATATTTGTAAAAATCATCGGAATATTTAATTTATTTGCCGCTTCTATAATCTCGTCGTCCCTTATGGAGCCTCCTGGTTGAATAATTCCGCTGACGCCTATTTTAGAGGCATATTCTACGGAATCTTTAAAGGGGAAAAACCCGTCGGATGCCATAACGATTTTTTTTACGTCCCCGTATGCATTTTTCATTTTCTCGCGGGCAAAGACGGCGCTGTCTATCCTTGACATCTGTCCTGCTCCTATGCCCGTTGTCATCCCGTTTTTTGCATATACTATAGCGTTTGATTTGACATGTTTGGCGATTTTCCACGCAAATATAAGGTCGTTTAAAATCGGTTCCTGCATTTTAACGTTTGTGACGGTTTTAAAATTAGACGTATCGTCTGGGATATCGTCTTTTTCCTGAACGAGAATTCCACCGGAAGCGCTCCTGAAAGACAACCGTTCGTTTTTCCACTGCATAAAATCATCGTTATAGCGTATTATTATCGTGTTTTTTTTGGATTCTAATATTTTTAGCGCTTCTTTAGAATATTCCGGAGCTAAAATTATTTCGACGAAAAATGGCTTTATTTCCGCGGCGGTTTCCTTGTCTAATTTTTTATTAAAACCTATTATCCCGCCGTAGGAAGATATTTCATCGGTTTTTCTTGCATTGAGAAAGGCATCTTTCAAGGAAACACTGCTGAGAGCGGCGCCGCAAGGATTTGTATGTTTGACTATTACGGAAAAAAAACCGTCCGTTTTATTTTTATTAAAATCTTTAATAATGCCGAGGGTCGAATCTATATCCAATAAATTGTTGTATGATATATCTTTGCCTGAAAGTTTCTCGAAAGGATCGAAAGCGTAAGATTTGTCTATCCCATAAAAAGACGCCTTTTGATGCGGGTTTTCCCCGTATCTTAGATTAAATATTTTTTTAAGACGGACATCTAATTCTTTGGTTTCGCTTTTATAGAAATCGGAGAAACCTGTGTCTATGTCGTCACCATTGCCGCCTTCCGGATTTAAAAAGCCGGCTATCATCCTGTCGTACTCCGCTGTTAATTTAAAGGTTTCATATGCATAAAGTTTTTTTATTTCAATTGGAATCTCCTCTTTATTTTTAAGAAATAAAATTATATCTTCATAAAAAGACGGGTCTATTACTACGATGACGTCTTTAAAATTTTTTGCCGCAGCTCTTAACAGCGAGACGCCGCCTATATCGATAAATTCCAGTTTTTCATCGAAAGTTATATCCTTATCCTTCATTTCTTTAAAAGGATAAAGGTTTACTACGACGAAATCTATAAGATTTATATCATTTTTTATTAAATCGTCCCTGTGGGTTTCGTTTTCTCTTATGGATAAAATCCCGCCAAAAATAGCCGGATGCAATGTTTTTACCCGTCCGTCCAAAATTTCGGGAAAACCGGTTATTTCATCTATTTTTTTTAACTTTGTAATGCCCGCCGATTTCAAAAATTTATAGGTATTGCCGGTTGCTATTACGGTATAACCGGCAATTTCCAGATGCGTCGCCAGTTCCGTTATCCCGGTTTTATCGTAAACAGATATAAGGGCGTATCTTGTTTTGTGCATAATTATAAATTCTCTTTTTATTTTAATTTGATTTTAAAATATTATCTATAGTAAAATATATGAAAAATTTATTATATTCTACTAATTTTAAATATTTATTTCAATACCTTAAGATCGAATAAAATTAAATAAAAGGGGGATTAAAATTAAATGAAAAAATAAAGTGACTAAGAAATAATAATAAATAACAAAATAACACTTTAAATAACACTCTAACTATTAACTAACTACTGGGGAAACAATAAAATGGCGGTTACCGTTATAGGTTCTATTGCAATCGATAATATAGAAACTCCTTTTGATAAAACTGGAGATATTCTTGGAGGCTCCGCAACTTATTTTTCGCTTGCGGCATCATTTTTGACCGACGTGAAAATCATAGGCATTGTGGGAAACGATTTCGACAGGAAGCATTTAAACATTTTTAAGGACAGGTCGATAAATACTAAGCGGATAAAAACGGAAGAAGGGAAGACTTTCAGGTGGAAAGGCAGATACGGTTACGATATGTCCGACCCCGAAACTCTTATGACGGAACTTGGCGTATTTTCTTCTTTTAAACCGGTTGTTCCGCATAGCTCAAAAAACGATATGCTTTTTCTTGCCAATATAGACCCCGATATTCAATTTAATGCATTGAAGCAGATGGGCGCCCCAAAACTTGTTGCTCTCGATACCATGAATTTTTGGATAAAAGGAAAAAAAGAAAAACTTATTAAAGTTATAGAACTGACTGATATATTTATTATAAATGAATCGGAAGCAAGGCTTTTGACGGGGAAATCTTCTATATTTTTGTGCGCTAAAGCTATTTTTCAATTTGGCGCCAAGATATTAATTTTAAAAAGAGGCGCTTATGGGGCTACGATGTTTTTTGAAAACAAATTCTTTATGGTTCCGGCTTATCCGTTAGAAAACGTAATCGACCCTACCGGAGCGGGGGATTCTTTTGCGGGCGGATTTTTAGGCTATATCGACAATACCGGAGATATGACGTTCGAAAATCTTAAAAAAGCCCTTGTATTCGGAAATATTATGGCGTCTTTTGCAGTGGAAGGTTTTTCGGTAAACAGGTTTTTATCTATAAACAATGACGAAATTAAAGACAGATTTAAAAAATTCAGGGAAATGACCTATTTCGAGGAACTTTCGGAATAGATAAATAGATAATAGATTAATATTATAAATATAGTTAATTAATCTGGAAGTAATTATAAAATATGTCCGCAATAATTAAAGCCGTAAGGTTTTTTTGCTTATTTTTTCTTATAACCGTTATTTTTACGGCATTGTCTGGTTGCGGCTTGTCGCAGGTTCCTAAAAAAAATAAGCTTAAATCCAACCTATATTACAGGCTTGGAGTGGGGTTTTATCAAAACGGAAATTTTATAAAAGCGATGCAGGAATTTATCAAGGCTAAAACTTTAAATCCATATTCGGCAAAAAATTACAATGCGATAGGAATGGTTTATATGGAAACCGCCAGAGAAAGCAAAGCCGTAAAAAATTTCAAAGAAGCGGTAAGAATTAATCCGCAATTTTCCGATGCTTATTATAATTTAGCTATCATTTATATTAAAAGAAAAGATTACCAACCCGCAAAATTATATCTGAAAAAAGCATTGAAAAATCCTTTTTATAACAGACCGTATCAAAGTTATACCCAGTTGGCAAAAATATATTTTGCCGAAAATAAACCGGAAAAGGCAAAAAAAATATTAACCATATCTAAACTGCTCGATAAGAAATATTTTTTAACATATTATTATCTGGGTAAATATTATCTCATTAAAGGAAATTTAGACAAAAGCCTTCATAAATTTAAAAAAGTTATGAAACTCGATATGTTTTTTACGCCGGCTAAATATTATGAGGGGGTTATATATTTTAAGCAAAAAAGATATAATAAGGCGAAGAAGATATTTTCTTCGGTATATAACCAAAATAAAACAAACAAATACGGAATAAAATCTTTATATTATATTAAAAAGATAATGATACATTCAAGATAGGTATGTTTCATGGAAAGCGAAACGCCTGAAACGGCAGGGGAGTATCTTAGAACCAGCAGGGAATCTATAGGACTTACGCGGGAGGAAGTTTCCCTTATTACAAAAATCAGATCCCAATATATAGAAGCCATTGAAAACGGCGACTTTTCCTTGTTTTCCTCACCACAGCTACTCAAGGGCTATGTAAGACTTCTTGCAAAAACAGTCAAAGCGGATGACAAAAAGGCGGTAACTCTGCTGGAAGCGGAGGCAGGCGAAAATTTTAAGAATAAACAAATAGAAGATATTGTAGGAAAAAGATTTAAAGAAAAAATGCAAGAATCCGAAATTTTTAAAAAAAGAATTCTGGTTATAGTTTCTACAGGTATTTTTATCATAATCTTATTGTATACAATAATTAAAGTTTACAAATACATTCAAACCGCGCCGAGAATTAATATAACATTGCCGTTTCAATCCCCAATTAAATCTTTAGTTTCGCGGGAGCATCCTCCGGTAAATGCCAAACCGGTAAAAAGTCAAGAAACAATTAAAAAACAGAAACTCAAAACTAGTTATGCCGCTATCTTAAAAGGAAGAGTAATTAAAAGAACATGGGTCGCCGTTAAAATTGACGGCGGAAGCACTAAGACTGCGATGCTTTATGCCGGAGACAAGGAAGTCTGGAAAGCAAGAAAAAGAATAAGGATTAAAATAGGCAATGCCGGGGGTATTATTTTAAATTACAACGGAAAAGATATTGGAAAGCCAGGCAGCGAGAAACAGGTCGTGACCTTAAACTTTCCGCCAGGGCATAACAGTAGCGGCAAGCAGGCAGGCAACATGGTCAATAAATAAATTAAAATTCAAATTTTTTTCTTATTTTTGATGCCGTATCCGATTTTATCGAACATTAAAGATGTGACGAATAAAATTAGCCCTATAGCAGGTATAATAAAGGCCAAGTCGTCTTCTTCTATATTAATTTTTAAGCCCTGAAGCCCCCAGTATATTCCAAAGCTAAGAAGCAGTATTGCCGCTACGGCTTTAATCCAGTGTGAAGGGATTTTTTTGAAGTATTTTCTTAAGTAAATCGATAGTATTAAAATAATAACGAAGCTGATGATAAGGGCGGAAATAACAGGGAGCCATTGATTATCGGTAATAGCAAAGGGGACCGCTACCACAGCTACCTCGAATGCTTCTATTATTACGGCGTTTAAAGCGAAGGTGAAATGTTTAAAAGAGTATTTTTGATGTTTGATGACGGCTGTTTCTGCTTTTTTGAAAAGCGGCTTTTCCCCTATTTTTTGAGAAAAAGGCGTAAGATAAAATATAAAACTGATCAGCTTATAAGAGAAGTAAATGCCGACCGATAGCAGTATAGCGGCTATTATTAGTTTTATAGTAAATATAGGAACCGTTTTAATTAAAGCTATGCCGCCGATAAAAAGAATTATAAGGGTGCCGATAAATCCGATTAACCCTCCTGCTAAAGCGCTTGATAAACCCACGTCTTCCCCTATTACGAAAACTATTGCGGCAGCTTCACTAATCTCGACTATCGCAACCGAAAATACGGCTATAAATATGAGGATGCTAAAATTCATATCCGGTATTATATCAAACCTCCGACTTAAAAGGTATAAATTAATTTGACAACTTCCTT
>JAKASB010000013.1:8851-27336 GCA_021828255.1 bacterium
TCCTTTTTTCCTATTGACTTTTTGGATGTTAAGTAATAAGCTAAAATAAAATTTAAAATTAAAGCGGTAACACTATTTTATTTAATTTAAGGAGGTAACATTATGGCGGTAGCCCCTAACAAAACACTTGATGCAAGCGGTTTATCGTGTCCCTTGCCAATCGTTAAGACAAAAAAAGAAATCGACACGATGACTTCTGGGCAGGTTTTAGAAATAATTTCAACGGATCCGGGCTCTAAAAATGATATGACGGCGTGGTGCAATAGAACCGGAAATAAACTCTTAGAGTCTTCTGAAGAGAGCGGAAAGTTTAAGTTTTATGTCCAAAAATCTTAATCTGCGTAATCTTGTATAGATAATAAGAAAATAAATTTTGGGCATCCCGAGATTTGTATTAATTATAGTAAATGGGGTAGATTTTTTATCTGCCCCTTACCTAAAATGAAAATTAACAATGTTTTAATTATCTTTTTTATTATTTTATTGCCCCAATTATTAAATGCAGATGTCTGTTTTGGGTTGAAAAATCCGTTTATATCCCCCTTTAAAGTAAAGCAATATAAAAATTTTAATGAAAATCCTTTAAACGGTCTTAACCTTCAGGCCATAGTAAGCGGTTCAAATCCGGACAAAAATATTGCCATTATTAACGATAATCCTTATTACGCAGGTTCTAAGATTATGGGAAAAACCATTGTAGAAATTACCCGGAAAGCCGTAATAATTAAACTTAAAAATGGGAAAATAGTTAAACTTATACTATCCAAATTTGAAGGATTTAAAAAATAATAAATAATAAACTTATGATTTTTAAGTCCAAATGCAATATTATCGTTAATATTCCTTTATTCCTCTTTCCCCTTATATATTTTTTTATTTTTAGTTTGTCCGGAAACACCTATGCTTTTAAAATAGGCGCGGGCGGCGCATCTTCCCCTTCGGGTTATTTAGGTTCTTCAGGCTTTAGTTCCATAAACGGGATTAAACTACCGGACAAAAGTATTACTATCGAAGGCAATGATATTCCGCTCAGACCTTTGATAATAGGAATATGTCATGAGTTCGGGCTAAACTACGTTTTAAGCAGTTCGGTAAGCGGCAATGTGACCCTGCATATAAGACATGTACCCCTTCCCGATGCCCTGTTAATTATTTTAAGAGCAGGAAATTTGGGTTACAGCGTAAACAAAGGAATTTTGTTTATAGGCCCCCGTTCATCGCTTAAAAACAGTTATGTATATTACAGGATACACCTAAAATATATTCAGGCTAAAAATGTTCTTGCGGATTTAACGCCTATTTTGCCCACGGGGGCAAAGGCTTACGCTTCTCCCCACGGAAATTCCGTATTCGTTTACGATATTCCTTCAAACATAAAAAAAATTAAAAATATTATTAAAAAAATAGACGTAAAAAAAAGAGTCGTCCTTTTAAATGCAAGAATAGTCGATGTAACGGATAATTTTGTCAGAAATCTGGGTATTGCATGGTCTTTTTCGCCGAATATTAACAACACTATAATATCTACCTCTACTTTTCCGACCGGTTTCACAGGGGCTACCACGTCAACCGCAGGCTCAAATACCTTGAACTTAAGCGTCGGAACGGCATGGCAGAATTTTGGAATACTTTCCGCCCAGCTTTCTTTGGGACAGCAGTTAGGATGGGATAAAGTCATCGCATCTCCGAGTGTTTCGGTTATAAGCGGTCGACCTGCTACTATAAATTCGGGAATTACATTATATTATGTTGCATATACTGCTTCCGGAGCTGGAGGCGTTTCATCTTCAACCCCTTCAAGCGGAACTACGCCGCCCGGCGGCACTACCGTTATAACGCAGGAGCCGGTTACGTCTTCACTTCAGACTATTACGCTGGGACTTACATTGACCGTTACTCCTATCGTCGAAAGCAAAAACTCCATTATGCTGAATATCAACGTTACAAATTCACAGCCTAATTTCGGACAGGAAGTCAACGGATTTCCTTCGGTGAATAACAAAAGCGTTTCGACCACGGTTATGGTTAAAAACAATTCTACTTTAGTTATCGGCGGCATTCTATATACCGATAAATCCCATAGTAACAATGGGATCCCTATTTTATCCCAGATACCTATTTTGGGATATTTGTTTTCCTCCCGTAACCGACAGGTTTCCAAAGAGCAGTTAATGATATTTATTTCTCCAAAAATAGTAAATTAGCGGATTAGAAAATAGATTAGATGAGCGTTAAAAAAATCGAAAAAAGGGAAAAAAGCGCTAAAGCAGAAGGAAGAATGCCGTTCCTAGAGCATTTTTCGGAGTTAAGAAAGAGGATATTTTATATATTTATAGCGCTTGTCGTAGGCATGGGTTTTTCGTGGCGGCTTTCCTACAAAGCAATAAATATTATAGAAACCCCGTTAGAAAAACCAACATATATTACATATTTTTCGGGATACGCAAAAAAGTTAATAAAAAAAAAGGTTCCGTCCGTTTATTATGCATTCGGTCTCAATAAAACTCCAAAAAAATTCGTAAAGCACATTCTGCACTATTCTAAGCCGTTAGAGCCGTTTTTTATGCAGGTTAAGGTGTCACTGATTCTAGGGTTTATGATAGCCCTTCCGTTCATATTGTTCCAAATATGGCAGTTTATAAAGCCGGGTCTTTTAAAAAAAGAAAGGATGTATTTATTGCCTTTTTTGTTTTTCGGAACGCTGTTCTTTGTTTCGGGCATGATTTTTATGGTTTTCTACATATGGCCTGCCGTTATTAATTTTTCCCTGAGTTATCAAAGTCCGAATCTATCGCCCCTGATAAATTTAACCCATTATATTAACTTTGCGCTAAGGCTTGGTTTGATATTTGGCTTGATATTTGAATTACCGCTGGTTTCCGCTCTTTTTTCTCTTGCAGGAATATTAAAAGCGGGGTTTTTAAAGAAATATAGAAAATATGCCCTAATAATAAGCCTTATCATTGCCGCTTTTCATGCCGATATAGTCACTATGTCTTTTATAGCCGTGCCGCTTTATTCGATGTACGAGTTAAGTATTCTTATATCTTCATTGATATGGAAATTTAAAAAGAAACCCGACGCCGCCTCTGCCGCTCTTAATAACTAACCGTTCATAGAAAAGACAAAACCTTTTATATCGGCTTTAATATCGGGAAACGATTTTTTGCTTGCTTTAATCGAAACGTAGTTTATAGTAAAAATTCTTTTCATAGAGTTTATATTTTTAATGAATTCTATTGTTTTATTGAAACCTCCGGTAATGGAAATGTTAACCGGCAGAGCCATTACTCCTGCGTATTTAACCGGTTTTCCGAAATTTATATTTTCTATGACAAAATTATCGGCAGGTTTATTTAAGGCAATATTTTTAATTAAATCCGCAATCATAAATGTCTTAGGGAGCATAATTTCCTCATTTTTTAATTTTAACCTTAATTTTACAATCTGATTTTTAAGATCGTATAAACTATTTTTTTCCCACGAAAGAGATTCCGTCGTTTTCTTTATCGTGTTTATCCTGCCTTTAAGTTTTAATATTGCCGTATTTTTGGCGGTTATTCTTTTATCTACCGCGCTTAGAAATATATCCTGATTTATTAAATAAATAAATACAAAAACCATAAGTATCACGACGACAATTTTATTGGTCATTAAATATGCCGGTATTTTTTTTATCTCTCCCGTCAGTTTCATTTTTTGTTTTTATTGTTATTATTGATTATTGAAATTAATATTCGGAATCTTTAAAACGGCTTTTAAATCAAAAGAATAAAAAGTATTGCCGCTGATAATCTTTCTTTGCGCTCTTTTAAGCACTATCTTTGTGAATAGTTCCGTATTCTTAAGATTATTTATGTAGGTTGAAATTCCGGATAATGATATGCTGTTTCCATTTATGATGATTACCCCTTTTTCGAGAGTTAGCCCGCTCATCCATACTCCGTCAGGAGAAGCCGCAACCATTTCGCTTATCTTTTTATTCCATGCTACTTTAAGTTTTTTAAGGGAGTCTATTACCGCTATCTTTTTTTGTATCGCTTTCAAAAGGATTTTTCTTTTGCCTATTGCAGATTCAAATGTTTCGTTTAAAATGTTTTTTGTTTGTATCATTGTTAACTGTTGGTTTAATTGCGATATATAAGCTCTTTTGAAATTGTTGTTAAATACTGAAGCTAAATCCAATAAAAAAATAAATATAAGATATCCAATGGTTATAGAAAAAATTATAAGCATTTTCCTATTTTTTACGACGCGGTTTCTGTCTTTAGGAGGCAATAAATTAATTCTTGTCTTTTCAAAATTTTTCTTTTCATTTATTTTTCTATTCATCTGTTTATAATCAGTCCGAATGTGGTCCACATTTCTTCCAACGGTCTAAAAAATTCGTAATCTTCGTTTATATTATGGTTTTTTAATTTTTTAGATAAATAAAGCGAATATTTTTCGGAGTCTATCAAATTCAGGATGGAAACCGAATAAGCTCTGCAAGCCGTAGCTTCGGAAATCTTTACATCGAACCCATTTTTACCGGAAAAAATGCCGGTAAGAATAATTCCGTCTACCTTCGGCAGAGATTTTCCGGCAAAATAAAAGTCTATCGTTCTTTTTAATTCATTGGCTATAAGACTTGAGGCTTCATCATAATTTTGATTTTTAAAACTTAAATCCTCCGCTGTTCTTTCAAAATTAATCATGTTGTTTAATATTATAACTATTTTTATAGCTTTATCGCCTATATCGCAAAGCAGAAGATGTCCGGTTCGGTTTTTTTTGTTTATATATCTTATATTATTATAAATCGATACTGTTTTACATTCTATCGATTTTATTTTCATACCCGACCTGTCAAATATTTTCTTAAAATTATTTATATCTTCGTCTTTTGAGGCAAATACCGTAATATTTAATACTTTATTTCTGGATTCGTCCATTTTTTCGGTGTATATATAATCAAATATACACTGAGACATCGGGAAAGGAAGAACTTTTTTAAGTTCGTATTCAATCGCAATTTTAAGGTCTGGTTCAGGCATGTTTGGTAAAATAAAATTAAAACTGTAAACTGAGTTGTTGTTAATAGACGTTAATATGTTTTTTCTGCTGATTTTATTTTCATTCATAATTTTATTAAGGTTAAGAGATACCGAGTTTATATTCCTGTAATCTAATTCAGCAACCGTCAAATTTACAAAATTGTTCAAGAAATAGCTCCGTCCTTTTTTGTAAATCTCCAATATTTTAAACTGATTATAATCAATTTCTACAGCCGTGAAAATCTTCATACTGAAGTTAATTAAGTTAAAGCTAAATAAAGTTTTATAACTGGAGGATTGGGAGACTATATAAAATTCAGTATTTTTATGTAGCCGTTAAAAAATTCAAATATAATTCCATCCACGGTAATCTTATTTTCAATAATTTTATTTTTATCTAAACCGTTTAATCCTAAAATATTTTCTATAGTTCCATGTCTGTTAAAAATCATTGCTTTATATTTTGTGCCGCTATTTTCTTTAGGTAGCGAAGACTCTGCTATATTCAGGGTAAAATAACAATTATGCGTATTATTTTTTTTTGAATTCTTATTTTTGAATTCCCGCCTGTTTATATCTAAAAGCGTGATATTTCTGATTAAAAACTTAGGCTTTTCGTTAAGAAGTCCGCAGGGGGATATTAATTTTATAATTTCGGAAAGCTCTTTATCTGATAGAGAATCTAAGTTAATTTCTTCATCATAGTCTGTTTCTAAGTCGCCGCCCTTAACGGCGGGTCTTTCATTTTCCGGTCTTTCAGTTATATTTAGTTTGAAAATATTTTCTTTTGTCGAACCACAGTCTTTTAAAACTGCGGAGATAAAATTATCTATATCTCTGTCTTTTTTTATGGTTAATCCGCAAGCCATTTTATGACCGCCGAACTTAGAAAAAAAAGACTCGTAATTTTTTAAGAAAGCATATATGTCGATATTGCCGCAAGACCTTGCAGAACCGATATAGACATGGTCTTTAAATCCGGTAAGAAGTAAAACCGGTTTTTGCAGATAGTCCGACAATTTCGAAGATACTATTCCTATTATGCCCGGATGCCAGGACTCTCCTTTCAATATAACAACCGGCAAGGTCTCTTCGCCGTTTATTTTTTCTTTAATAAGATTGATTGCGTCGTTAAAACAAGCGTCTTCAAGCAGTTGTCTTTTTTTATTGAACGCTTCAAGCTCTTGAGCAAGACTAAAAGCCGTTTTAGGGTCTTTTTGAGTTAAAAGTTCCACGGCGACGGCAGGATTGCCGACCCTGCCTGCGGCATTTATTTTAGGCGCAATTTTCCATGCGACATCTGATTCATTAACGTTATCGAAATGCAGACAGCAGATGCGTCTTAATTCTTTTATCCCCGGTCTTGGACCGGTGTTCAGTATTTGAAGGCCGTAACGGGTAAGGGTTCTATTGTCGCAGTACATAGGGACTATATCCGCCACGATGCCAAGGCATACAATATCTAAGTAATCCTTAAGGTTGGGATATGAAGCCAGCAAGCCTTCTTTTACTAAATGTTTTCTTAAAGCGATACCGAGATTAAATGCAATCCCTACTCCCGGCAAAAATTTAAAGGGAAATTTATCGCCTTTGCGTTTTGGATTAAGCGTCGCAAAGGCGTCCGGTAAAACCTCGGTTTCCCCGTTTAAAGGGACTTCGTGGTGGTCGCATATTATTACGTCGATATTCTTGGAATTTGCATATGAAACTTCTTTAATTCCGGTTATGCCTAAATCCACCGTTATCATCAGGGATAGAGGTTTTTTACCGCTTTCGTTTATAAAATCGTAGATTTCGTTAATTGGTTCGATTCCCAAGCCGTAGCCGTCTTTTATCCTATCCGGCAGTTTATAAAAAATCGAAGAATCGTTTTCATTCTGTTCCGGTTTGATAATCCTTTTTAATTCCTTTAGGAAAGAAACGAGAAAAGACGTTGCCGTTATTCCGTCCACGTCGTAGTCTCCATATATGCAGATTGATTCGTTGTCAAAGATAGCCTTAGATATGCGGCGCACGGCTTTTTCCATATCGGATATAAGAAAGGGGTCGTTTAAAGATTTTAAAGACGGGTTTAAGTAGTTATCTATAAAACAATCCAGTTTATTTGCAGGTTTATTGTCTGCCGTAAATATGTCCGAATAAAAAGGATCGAAATTTAACTGGGATAGTATTCTTTTTAAAATAATGGATGAAGCGGTATTATTGAAATATATGGGAAGACGCTCTTTTAAATACCGGTGAACATATTCGGTTTCCATATTTTAATTTTAGTTTTATATTCACTTTCAAAAATATTTTATTTATTTATAGTGTTTCTCGTTTAACATAACCATAACAGGACTTGCTATAAATATCGAAGAATATGTTCCTATTAAAACACCAAGCAATAAAGTAAAGGCGAAGTCGTGCAAAACTATGCCTCCGAGAAAAAATAACGACAATACCACAAGTATAACGGTAAGAGACGTAACGACGGTTCTAGTCAAAACCTCGTTAATACTAATATTTACAAGGTTTTTTAAATCAATATGCTTGGTTTTTTCGGTTTCGATTTTTAAGTTTTCCCTGATTCTGTCGAAAACGACGACTTTATCTGTAAGCGAATATCCTGCTACCGTTAAAACGGCGGTAATGACCAGAAGGGTTATCTCCTTTTGAAAGATAAAAATTACCCCGAGCAGTGCAAGCACGTCGTGGGCAAGACCTATTGCCGCGGCAAGGCCGAACCTGAATTCGAACCGCCATGTAATATATAATATAATGCCGATAATAGAAATAATAATGGCTATAACGGCATCTCTCGAAAGTTTTTTACCTACCGACGGTCCTATCATTTCACTGCTTATAACCTTAGGCGGATTTTTTTTGTAGGCATTTTTAACGGTCTGTTTAATTTTAGCCGTATATGCGTTCAAATCTTTTGCCACCGCTTCGGTCTGAATTATGATATCGTTTTTACCTTTTATTTTAACTAATTTTATGTCTTTGAAACCTGAGGGTATAAGTATTTTTCTTACAGAAGAAATTGAAATTCTATGTTTAAAAGCCATTTCCATAGAAAGACCGCCTGTAAAATCTATGCCTATCTTAGCCGTTCCTGCTATCATTGTTATAATTTCGATCAGACCTAATATTACGAGAATGGACGATAATACGAACGAATATTTTTTTTTAGCTATAAAATTATAATGCGTGTTTTTAATAAATTCCAATTTTTAACCCCAAATTTATATTAAATGCTTAATTTACTAAGTTCTTTTTTGTTGGATATCATATCGAATATAACCTTTGTGCCGACCAAAGAAGTAAACAGATTGATCATTATGCCCAGAGACAGCGTAACGGCAAAGCCTTTTACCGGACCTGAACCGAAATAAAAAAGTACGGCTGCCGTTATAAGAGCGGTAACGTGAGAATCTAAAATAGTAAAAAAGGCTTTATTGTATCCGTTTTCTATGGCTATTACGATGGGCTTATTTTCCCTGAGTTCTTCCCTTATCCTTTCAAAAATAAGGACGTTGGAGTCCACCGACATGCCTATAGTCAGGATAATTCCTGCAATGCCTGGAAGAGTCAGCGTTGCCCCGAACAAGGAAAGAGCTGCCATAAGAAAAAGGACGTTTTCTATGAGAGCAAAATCTGCGATTAAGCCGGAAAGTTTATAATAAAATATCATAAATCCGATAACGAGAATCGTTCCAACTATGGCGGCAAGTATTCCGTCGTGAATGGAGTCGGCTCCGAGCGTAGGTCCAACGGTATTATTCTGTATTATTTTTACAGGAGCCGGCAATGCGCCGGAGCGAAGGGCAATCGCAAGATTGTTTGCCTGAGCCATAGTAAACCGGCCGGAAATAGACGCGTTTCCGCCGAGTATAGGTTCTTCTATAACCGGAGCGGAAATAACGTTATTGTCTAATATTATGGCTAGCCTTTTTCCTGTGTATTTTGTAGTGACGTTTCCAAATTGTTTTGTTCCGCGGGAGTTCAAAGAAACCCCGACTATAGGCTGGTTATAGCGGTTAATTTGAACGTTTGCGCTCGAAATATCGGCGCCGCTCATTAATACGGCTTTTTTTATAAGATAAGGTCTTTTTGCAGTTTTATGCGTATATTTGTTGAATGTAATATGATAAAGAATTTCGTCGCCTTTTGGAATTTTGCCGCTCAATGCGTTTGCAAGACTGTGTTTATCGTCCACGAGTTTAAAAGTAAGCCTGGCGGTTTTTCCTATAAGTTTAATAGCCTGTTTGACGTTTTTTACGCCCGGCATTTCAACGACTATTAAGTCTTTTCCCTGCTGCGCTATTTTTGGGGAAACAAGCCCGAACTGGTCTATTCTGTTTCTCATGACTTCTATCGCGCCGCTGACCGATTCTTTTTTATATTCGGAAAGCGAAGACGGTTTGAAATTTATTATATCGCCGGATAACTGCAACGATATATGATGGTTTTTAAGATAATTTCTAAGAGAATAGATAGAAGTTTTATTTTTTACAAGACTCCCGCTTAAAACTATGTAATCTCCATTAAAGGTTAAATCTTTACCTTTTCCGATATTTTTAGTTTTTATGAAGGATTTTATGTCGGAGTAATCTTTATATAGTTTTTCTTTTATAGCTTTATCTACTTCGACTCTTTCAACAAGATAAACGCCTCCCTGAAGGTCAAGTCCTAGATGCATTTCCGCATTTCCGATTATAGCTTTCCACCAGCCCGGCGTGTTAGGGTAGATAGAAGGCATTATCGAGAAAAAAGATATAAATATAAAAACAGCTATTAAAATTACTCGAGTTTTAACAGGTTTCATTAAGCCATACCATTAAGCCGTTAAATTAAAATATTTTAAGAAAATATAACATATTGCGGGTAAAAATTCTACTATTTTTTACTGTTTTATTGTTTTTGTCGCAATAGCGCTTTTAGTAATTTTAATTTTAACGTCCCTTGCAATTTCGACTGTGAAAACCTGATCGGCAATGCCGGTTATAATGCCAAATATGCCTCCGTTAGTAAGCACTTCATCCCCGACTTTAAGAGACTCGATCATTTTTTTATGGTCCTTTGTCCTTTTTTGCTGCGGCAGTATTACTAAAAGATAAAAGATGATCACGATAGCGATAAGCGGCGCAAAATTTATTAAATTTGCTTCCCAGCCTCCGGAAGCGGCGCCTGAAGCGGCATAAGCATTTTTAACCGTAAATATGTTAAATAAACCCGATAAACTCGATAAAATTTTCATACTTGCTCCTTTTTTCTATTAAATTTATTATTTTATTAATTTTATTGATTTTGGAATTTTATTTATATTATATTTATATTCAAAGAAAGTCAAAATAAAGATGAATAATTTTTAGAAAAATCGTGAAAACTGCCGCTTTCGATAGACTGCCTTACCCGCAAAATCAAATTTTGATAAAAGTGAAGGTTATGAATGGTCAAAAGCCTTTGGGAAAATATTTCCCTGCTCATAAAGGCATGTCTTACGTATGCGGCGCTGAAGTTTTTACAGCAAAAGCAACTGCATTCGGGGTCGATTGGCAAAGTTTCAGATTTATATAAAGAATTTTTTATGTTGACCGTTCCCCGCGATGTAAAAACAAAGCCGTTCCTTGCATTTCTCGTCGGCAGGACGCAGTCAAACATATCGACGCCGAGAGATACGGCGTTTACGATATCTGCCGGAGTTCCGACGCCCATGAGATACCTTGGTTTATTTTCCGGAAGATTGGATATGGAAATTTCCAGCATTCTAAACATAGTTTTCTTCGATTCTCCTACAGCGAGTCCTCCTATAGCGTAACCGCTTGCATCCATGCCGGACATTATGTGAGCGGACTCTTCCCTTAAATCTTCGAAGAAATTTCCCTGCGTTATGAGGAAAAGCAGATTGTCTTTCTGTTTTTCAGGCATTGCAGATGCCGTTCTGTTTTTTGCTTCGATAGATCTTTCCGCCCATCTTAAAGTTATATCTAAATCCTTTTCCGCCTTTTCTCTTTTTACATCCGGTCCAGAAAAAACGTCTAACTGCATCATTATATCGGAATCCAAAATCCTTTGGATTTCTATTACGCGCTCAGGAGTAAAAAAATGCGTTTCCCCATCTATGTGGGACATAAATTCGACGCCTTTATCTTTAATCTTTGCAAACTTTGCAAGGCTGAAAATTTGAAATCCGCCGGAGTCGGTCAGAATAGAACCTTTATATTCGGTAAAGTTTTTCAGTGAGCCGAATTTTTCAATTACGTCTGTCCCAGGTCTTAAAAAAAGATGATAGGTGTTAGAGAGCATAATCTTGAAACCTTCGTCGTATATTTCGAATGGCGATAGGGATTTTACCGTGCCTATCGTTCCGACCGGCATAAAAACAGGCGTTTCTATCGTTCCGTTTTTAGTGGTAAGCACGCCCGTTCTTGCGGCGGTCAACCCGTCTTTTTTAATAATTTTAAACATGATTTGTTGTTTTTAAATGTTGTATAGATACATCGCATCGCCGTAGCTGAAGAGCGAGTAATTGTTTTTTATCGCCTCTTCATAAACAGCCCTTGTTTTGTCTATGCCTATCAGAGCGCAAATCATTATGTAAAGGGACGATTTCGGTTGATGAAAGTTCGTAATAAGATTTTTGGTTATTTTAAAGTTATATCCGGGATAAATATACAGTGAGGTTTCGAGATTTCTACCGTAAGCAACTTTAAAACCGGCGCCGTATATAATCTTACTCTCCATCTTACTCTCCGCGCCGTCCGTTTTCGCGGAAGATTCAATGCATCTTACGGTGGAAGTTCCGGTCAATATTATTTTATTGCCTGATTTTATGGCGTTATTTATTGCGTCTGCCGTTTCTTTAGAGATAGAATAAGTTTCTTTATGTATTTTATGTTCCCTTATGTCCTCCGTTCTAACAGGAAGAAAGGTTCCTAGTCCTATGCTTAAGGAAACTGCAGTAAAAATCCCTCCCCTTTCTTCTATTTCTTTTATCGTTTTATCGGCAAAATGCAGACCCGCCGTTGGAGCGGCAACCGACAAACCGCTTGAATAGTCCGCGTAAACAGTCTGGTAGTATTCGTCGTCCGCTTTTTCCGTCCCACGTTTAATATATGGCGGAAGAGGTATTTGGGCGCATTTGCCGAAAATATAATCGTAATCTTCTTTAGTTTTTATTAATATTTTGTAATTTCCTCCACCTGAATTTTTAAGCGGTTGGATAACTACGGGGGGGTTATAAAAATAAGATCCGGTAGGCGCGGTTTCGCCCGCCATGGCGGCAACGGCAATTTCCTCGCCTTCTCTTATAGTCTTGTGGGATTTTAACAGAGCGTTTAATTTTAAAGGAAACGATATCTCTGAAGGAAATTCGGCGATAAATATCTCGACTTTGCCGCCCGAAGCTCTTTTTCCAAGTATTCTGGCTTTTTTTACGTAAGAATTATTAACGGCTACTACATCGCCTTTATTTATATATTCCGTTATTTCATAGAATTTTTTATGTTCTATTTTAAAATTTTGGACGTCCACGGCAAGCAGTTTTGCTTCGTCACGGTTAACCTTCGGATATTTTGCGATCAGCTTGTCATCGAATTTATAATTAAATAAATCTATGTTCATATAGCCGTATATTATAACAAATTTTTTTAAAAGTATAATTTTTTTATGATAAAATAAAATGATTAGATAGAAATTTATTGTTTTGAAACTTATAATTTCTTATAACTTATAGTTAAAATATACAATATGGGTATTTTTATAACGCTTGAAGGAATAGACGGTTCCGGCAAGACTACAGTGTCTAAAATGCTAAGGAAACGCTTAGAAGAAGACGGATACGAAATACTGCTTATAAAAGAACCGACCGAAACTCCGCTCGGAAAATTCATAAGGAGCGGGGTTCTAGGCGCAGGCTCCGGCTCCGCTAAAGCTCCGGATGCAATGACCGCACTCTTCCTTTTTTCTGCCGACAGAACCGTCCATATAGACGAAATCAAAGAGAAATTAAACTATTTAGATATTATAATCTGCGACAGATTTATCGATTCCACATATGCGTATCAGACGGCAGGACTTAATAATACTGCAGAAGATGAAGATTTAAAAAACTTTATACTTTATGTAAACGAATTTATTCTTAAGCAAAAAAAATTTTCTATCGATAGAACCTATCTATTTGATTTAAAGCCGGAAACGGCGCTAAGCAGATTAAACGGTAGAGTGGATAAAATAGACGGTTTCGATTCCCGCCCACAAGATTTTTTTAACTCCGTTAGAAATAATTATCTGTGCCTTTCCGAAAAATATAAGAGGCGGATTAAAATAATAGATGCTTTGGCGCCGCCTGAAAAAATTGCCGGAGAGATTAAAGGAGATATTTTGAAAATGTTAGAAAAAAATAAGATGATAGATAAAAGTGATAAATAAAATGGCTAAAAAGGATTAACTTATGGACTCAGATTATAAAAATTACAATCTTTCGAGTATTGCCGGTCATAAAAAACAGTTGGAGTTTTTGAGGGGTTTGCTTACTAGCGGCAGAATGCCTTCTGCACTTTTGTTTTATGGTCAGAAAAATATAGGAAAAAAATTTACCGCCGCAGCGTTTGCGGCTTCTGTTTTGTGCGGGGATTATGCGTCGCATTTCGCTATATACGACAGATGCGCCTCTTTAAATTTTTGCGGGAAATGTCCGTCATGTTTGGGCATTTTAAACGGTACGAGCCAGAACCTTCTGTTTATCGAGCCTTCGGGAAACTCTATTAAAATTGAAAATATCCATAGAATAGATTCATTTCTGAGTTTAGCCCCCGCTTATCCAGGACACAGGTTTATTATTATCGACGAAGCCTCTTCTATGAATGCGTCCGCCGCAAATGCCTTATTAAAAATGCTTGAAGAGCCTCAGGGAAAAACCGTTTTCATTCTCATAACTTCTAACGCAAGCATGCTTTTGCCAACCGTTATATCGAGATGCCTCCTCCTCGGATTCAGCCCCGTTCCCGATGAAGTTTTATTAAATGTTTTTAAAACTGAATTTTCGGATATCTCCGGCGAAACGCTAAGACTTTATTCTAAACTTTCAATGGGCAGCTACTCCGGTTTTCACGGCTTGATCGAAGGCAAATATTTAGAGAAGAGAAATTTTTTAATTGACATAATTTTTAAGGAATTATTTGAGGAATATAAAAATAAAAGCAATAATAAAGATCCTTATGAAATAGCGGCTAAATTTAATGCTATGGAAAAAGAAGGAAAAAGCGTCTGGAAAAAAGAAAAAGGTTCAAAAGGGTTAGAAAACGGTCCGGCAGAAGAAAATGAGGATAAATCCGCTGTCTTTGAATTAATTTTATTTATCCTTAGGGATATTTATATTTATATTGTGTCAAAAAATGAAAAATTATTATATAATGAAGATATTGTGGATAAAATAAAGGGATTTGCTTTGAATTTTGGTATTACCCGGAAAGATTTAGCCCATATGATAGAATATACTGCCTCGCATATAGAAAAAATTAATAGCAGTAATTTAAACAAATCTATAGCCGTAGATTCATATTTTTCCGAGTTATTGTATATATAAAAAATAAAAAATGAGAATAGCCGAAGTAAAAATACTTGAAATGGATTACACATTAGAATGCATTACGAAAATTCCCGAACTTTCGGTGAACGACAAAGTGCTTGTCGAACAGAATAAAATTATTTATTTAGGAACGGTTTCGGGAGAAACCAAAATTTTTGCGGATAGCAGCCAGATTCCTCATCCGCGGCCTTCCTGTTCGATAATCAGAAAACTTTTTCCTTTTGAAGCCGGTGAGAAATATATACATTATCAAATTGAAAATGAAGGCTTGGATTTCTGCAGGAAAAATGCGGAGGAACTTAAACTTGTAATGAAATTATTACGTGTTAAGTATATACCCTCCGAAAATAAACTTCTATTTTATTACAGCGCGGAAGAAAGAGTTGATTTCAGGGAGCTTGTGAAAATTCTTGCCGCAAGATTTCATTTGAGAATAGAAATGCGTCAGATTAATATCCGCGACGAATGTAAAATTTTGGGCGGAATAGGCATTTGCGGAAGGGTTTGCTGTTGCAGCTCCGTGGTAAACGACTTAAATGCGGTTACTTCTAAAATCACCAGGATACAATGTCAGAATACAAGTAAGTTTGTAGGCTATTGCGGCAGGCTTTTATGCTGTATTGCGTTTGATCCACCCGTCCAGGAGGAGGATATCTGCAAGGATGAATATGCCAAAGGTAACAAAAGCGAAGAAGAAGCAGCTATAGAAACTAAAATAATAGAGGAAGTAAGAGAGAAAGCGGAAGCAGAGACAGAGGAAGCAACGGGCGCCGTTTTTACAGATGACGGTTATGAAAAATAATAATTACAACAACGGCACCGTTAACTTTGGCGGCAATAAAAGCGGCGGCGGTAAGGGCTATTTTTACGTTACTACCCCCATTTATTACGTAAACGATAAACCGCATGTAGGACATGCATATTCCACTGTGATAGCCGATTCTATCGCCAGATTTAAAAGACTTTCCGGTTATAATGTTTTTTTTCTTACAGGAACCGACGAACACGGGTTAAAGGTAGAAAAAGAAGCAAATTCAAGAGGCATAACCCCGAAAGAACTTGCCGACTCCGTGCATATTAAGTTCAAGGAGCTTTTTGCGGAACTTAATATATCATATGACAGATTTATCAGGACTACCGATGCCGACCACGTAAAAACAGTCAGGATTGTTTTCGAAAAATTGTTGGAAAACGGCGACATATATTTGTCAGAATATGAGGGATGGTACTGTACCAATTGCGAAACCTTTCTTACGGAAAAATCGCTTACCGAAGGCGGCGGATGTCCGCAGTGCGGGAGGCAGGCTTCCAAAGTCAAAGAAGAAAGCTATTTTTTAAAATTAGACAAATATGAAAAAAAACTTTTAGATTACATAGAAAATAATCCCGATTTTATAAAGCCGGAATTTAGAAAAAACGAGGTTTTATCTTTTATAAACGAAGGATTAAAAAATTTAAGCATATCCAGAACGTCTTTTAAATGGGGAATTCAGGTGCCTGGCAACGAAAAACATGTTATATACGTATGGTTCGACGCTCTTTTAAATTACCTGACCGGTTTGGGATACGAAGATTTTTTGGACGGTCAAAATCAGGATTTTTACCGCTTTTTTAAGTCTGTCAACCACATAGTAGGCAAGGATATTTTGAAATTTCATGCTGTTTACTGGCCTATTATGCTTTTTGCTTTAGGACTTGAACCGCCTAAAACTATAATAGCTCACGGCTGGTGGCTTATGGACGGCAAAAAGATGTCAAAATCCCTTGGAAACGTTGTCGATCCCGTATCGTTGATTAAAAAATTCGGCCCGGACGCTCTCAGGTTTTATCTATTAAGCGAAATCACTCTCGGTCTGGACGGTGATTTTAATATAGATAATTTTGTCGCGAGATATAATTCCGCACTTGCAAACGACCTTGGAAATTTAGTTTCCAGAACCGCTGCAATGTTAAATAAATATACGGCCGGGAAAATTCCCGGGTGCGGCGTCCTCGAAGACGTAGCGGTTTTGAAAACCGCTTACGATATTTTAAACGGGTTAAGCGGCAGATATGACGATTACGATTTTGCAAAGATATTAGAAGATATATTCAGATTTATAAATATCCTGAACAAATATATAAACGATTCCGCCCCATGGAAATTAAACATAGAAGACCCGGAAGAAAAAATAAATTTATTAAAAATACTAAAAACCGTCGCCATGTCTATTTACTGTGTCTCATATATGATATATCCGTTTATGCCGGAAACGTCAAATAAAATTAATAATATATTAAATATTAAACCGTTTAATTTACCTGGTTTTTCGGCTCGCCCCGAAGATATGAAAGATAATTGCGAAAAATTGTTTAAAGACGAATTCTGCATAATAGAAAAAACAGAAATGCTATTTCCAAGAATAAAACTTGAAGAATAAAAAATGATTGATTCGCACTGCCATCTTGAAATGTCCGAATTTGATTCCGATTTTAAAGAGGTTCTGAAGAGAATGTCGGAAACCGGTGTGACGCATGCCGTTTCCATAGGTTCTTTGGCTCAAAACGAAAGAATTGAAAAAACTATAGAAATAATAGGTTTACACGATAATATATATACCACGCTTGGCATACATCCTAAAAGTCCTTATCCTTATAAAGATATGGGGGGCATACCTAAACTGTTCGAAAAATATTATTCTAAAAACCGGAAAAAGATTGTTGCAATTGGAGAAATAGGGTTAGATTATTTTCTGCCCGATATTTCAAAAGTCGATTTTGAAAAAATCAGAATCAAACAGAAAGAATTGTTTAAATATCAACTTGAGCTTGCATCCGTAAACAGGCTTCCGGTCATAGTTCATATAAGGGATGCTTACGAAGATGCCGCGGATATTTTAAAAGAATATGTAAAAAATCCGGACGGTTTTTTCGGCGGCGTTATTCATTGTTTTTCATCGGTTGAACCGGCGGTCGCAGGTGATTTTTTAAAAATGGGTTTTTTTATATCTTTTTCCGGGAATATAACATATAAAAAAAACGACGGGCTTAGAGCCGCGGCTAAAGAAATTCCTGCCGAAAAGATTCTTATAGAAACGGACAGCCCTTATCTTGCTCCCCAATCTTTCAGAGGCAAAAGAAACGAACCGTCGTATATTCGTTTTGTTCTTGATACGATTGCCGGAGAAAAGGGGATCGAAAGGGAAAGATTAAATGGTTTAACCGTCCAGAATACCGTTAATCTTTTTTCGCTTAAGGGAGTAGGAGGTTTTTATCCGGGCGTTGCGTATAAAATTGGAAATTCGGTATATATAAATCTTACTAATAAATGCACTAACAGATGCACATTCTGTCCTAAATATCAAGGCGGCAAAAGTAATTTTTGCGTGCAGGGGTATAACCTCGAATTGAAAAAAGAGCCGTCTGTTTCCGAAGTAATCTCGTCTGTTTTCCGCTATTATAATTTTGATGAAGTAGTGTTTTGCGGACTTGGAGAGCCGACTTTAAGGATAGAAACCCTTAAGAAAATTGCTAAGGCGGTAAAAGCTGCCGGTGCAGGCGGCATAAAAGTAAGGCTCGATACCGACGGGCTTGCTAACGCCGTTTATGGACGCAATATTTCCGCCGAACTTGAGGGGCTTATAGACAGCGTAAGCATAAGCCTTAATGCACAGAATAGCGCTCTGTATAACAGCATTTGCGACCCTCAGATAATCAACAAAGGAATCGATGCTTATGCTTCGGTTCTCGAGTTTGTAAAGGAATCTAAAAAGCACATAGAAAACGTAACCGTCACGGCAATCGATTTGCCGGGCGTGGACATAACCTTTATCGAAAATCTGGCAAAAAACCTCGGAGTAAATTTTAAACTGAGGCATTATAACGACGTAGGGTAA
>JAKASB010000094.1:0-2838 GCA_021828255.1 bacterium
TATGTATCGCTAAGTGACGCCTCATCTGCAACCTCTTTAGACGAATTCATAGATAACTGGTAAACCGAGTTTATAAGGTTTATCAATTCTTCTTCATTTAAATACGCTACATTAAGCTTATCGTTATTATAGAGGTTTTTAATTTTTAACTTCATCAGGCAGTCGCTTACGGCGTCCGCTTTCGTTTTACCGGTAATAATAAACAAAAAGCTGTCCCCGTTATACTTCACCGGCAAAATAAGATACTTCTTCAGATATAACGATGAAAAATTTTCCTTTATGAAACCGCTTACTTCATTGGTTATAGGCGGCAATGTATTTATATTTTGCGTTTGCATACCGATACTTTAATAAATAATAAATAATATAAATTATAAATCATTTTGCTTTTTTTACAAAAGACGGCGAAAATATTACATAATTTTTCAGATTCGGAAGTTTCTGATTGTTCTTATGCATGAATTTTAAAAATTTTTTATTATTACTATTCGTTATGCTTGACATCTGGGCGCTCGTTTGAATTATTTTTGGAGATATAAGTATAACAAGATTGTCCCTCTGTAAGCTTTTTGCCCTGTCTTGAAACAGATATCCCAAAAGCGGAATATCTTCAAGAATAGGAATGCCGGTCGTCGTATTATTTATGGTATTTTGTATCAAACCACCCGTAATTATAGTCTGATTGTTTCTAACCAATACGCTTGTTTTAATATACCTTTTTGACGTCGTCGGACCTACAAGACTGGGGTTGAGCCCTTCCGGAGAAGGCACTATCGCGGTAATCTCGGCATCTATTTTTAAACTTATATAGTTATCCGAGTTTATAGTGGGCGTTATGTTTAATTTAACGCCGACATTTTGCCTTTGAACCTGCGTTACTATATTTTGAAGCGCATATTGGCTTGTAGCCGTTGACGTCACAAAAGGCACGTTTTCTCCAACCATTATTTTGGCTTTCTGGTTGTCTAAGGTTAAAAGGTCCGGCGCGGAAAGAACGTTTATTGCGGAATTAGACGCTATCAGGCGAAATAACGCGGCAAAAGAAGGCACGGTTTCCATAGCCCCGCCTGGCCCTATCGGAAGAGATATCGCGCCTCCGGCTGCGCCCCCGACAAAACCGGAAACATTAAAGGGGTTGGAAAGAAAATCGGCTAATCCTTGGGACATGTTATAATTGCCGAGTCCAAAAAAGTTTCCTCTTTGTCCATAGTATTGGGTTCCTATTTCCGATGTATTATTTAGATCTACCTCCGCTATGACAACTTGAACGAAAATCTGCCGTCTCCTTTTGTCTAACTGTTTAATGACGGCTATGATTTCTTTATATTGATAAGGGGTCGCTTCTATTATAAGGGAATTATCCTCTTTATCCGGAATGATAACGGCCTGTCCTACTAAAGAAACGCCGCCGGCTGCTGCCGGGGCAGGGGCAGGGACTACGGGTGGTTTTTGAAACGGCATGCGATTAAAACCCGGCGCATTATTGAAAACCGGCGCGACGGGGGAACTTGCAGCGGAACTTTTAGATAATTCCTTGGACTTAGATATAACGCTTGTCAAAATAGAAGCGATATTTTTTGCTTTCGCATATTTAAGTTTATACACGTAAATGGACAGCGTTTGTATGTTTGACTTAATATCGAGCGATTTTACAAGCTTGATGATTTTATGTATATTTTCGGGCGTTGCCATTATGATCAAGGAATTGGCCTGTTTATACGGAATAATTTTTACAAATTGGCTGGTTAAAACGGCGTTTGTATAATTGGGGGGATAAGATCCGGTATAAACAATGTCTAAAATCTTCGCTATCTTCGTAACGTTTACATAACGGACCGGATATATCACGATATTCTGGCCGTAATCCGGTATGTCCAAAGACTTTATTATTTTATCCGCTTTCTTTAAATTTGATGCGTAATCGGTGATTATTAAGGAGTTTGTAGGTGCATAGCTCTGTATATTAGCTGAAGGCGACAAAAGCGGAACGAGTATTTGGGATATGCTTTGAGCATTCAAATATTTTAAAAATACTATCTGGGTTTCATACTCATGACCCGTTGCAGAAAGTTTTTTTATTGATACGCCGATAGAATTTTGTCTTGCATTTACCGTCTGGATTATTTTATAGATGCCGTTTCTTTTAACGACGGTAAGCCCTTTATATGAAATGGCGGTCAAAAATGCCTTGTATGCCTCTTCGATAGTTATTTTTTTCGATGAAATTATTGTTACATGCCCGCTTAATTTACCCGAATATATAAAATTCTTATGCGTAATTTTAGAAATGAATCTTATCAATGTCGGAATACCGACATTTCTGAAATTAAGCGTTACATATCCATTGTAGTTAGGTTTTGCGTGGCGATACTTAAACTGAGGAACAGGGGGGGCAGCGCTCTTCTTAAGTCCCGCAGCTGCAGCCGCAGGTACGGGCTTAAGCGCAAACAAAAACAGGTTAAAAACAATACTAAATATTATAATTTTTAAAACCATAAGAAAGATCTCCCCCCCACTAATTTTATTGAATAGAATAACTTAAAGTCAATTTTTGATTTCCCCTGATAAGATTTACATTTACGTTATTTTGATACATTATCCCCGACAATAGATTGATCGCCTCCTGCGGGCTATTTAGAGCGGTTCCATTAATGCTTTTTATAACGTCCCCCGGTTTAAATCCCATATAGGAAAATACTCCGCCCGGCATGACATTTATTACTTTAAAACCGACTATCTTATTATTTACGATGTCGGGGACGGCATGCATTTGCGTAAAAACGGAGTTTAATTCATTTTTTTTTATCATTGACCTGTCTATGTCGTAAGAATACATGC
>JAKASB010000094.1:2938-4737 GCA_021828255.1 bacterium
ACATTTATTACTTTAAAACCGACTATCTTATTATTTACGATGTCGGGGACGGCATGCATTTGCGTAAAAACGGAGTTTAATTCATTTTTTTTTATCATTGACCTGTCTATGTCGTAAGAATACATGCCGACCTTCTTAATCGCCCTTCCCAAGTTTAAAGTATTATTCAGACCGTTTTGCAGGCTTAAGGCATTCGGCACCAAAGGAGTTCCACCTGCGGAATAGCTGTTTATGACAGGCTGTCCTTTTATAAGATGTACTTTAAGCATCTCGCCATTTTTTGATATCAGGACGCTTTTATAATTTACTTTATAAAGGGTAAAACCGCCATTAATTTTATCTCCCGCTTTAACAAATATCTCTTTTGCCCCGTTTAAAAAAAAGGCATAGTTAATATTGCCTTTTATAGTCCCTATTAATTTTACATTCAAGGCTAAAAAGGTTGCATTGGGATTGTAATTAACTAAAGATCCGTTTATATCGGCATTAAATACATTGTCTTTAAGTATGGGATTATAATAGTTAATATTCGACGGTTCGAGCCTTTTAGAACTAAGAGCGCTTTTAGAATAAGGGTTTAAATTGTTTATGTAAGCCATGAAAATTTTATTATAAAGGTATCCGTCCATTAAAACCGCAATAAATATTGAAATAATAACGGTTAAAAATAAATAATAAACTAATTTAATATATTTATTAAACTTTAGATTAATTTTCATATTACTTTTATTACTTTCATATTACTTTTATTTTTTTATATATATATTTTTTATATATATTGTAAATTTTATGAGACCTTGAGAGTTTTTATATGATTTTACCATGCTGAGTTTGGAATATTTTTTTTTCAGGTAATTTTCCAGCTTATCTAAGGAACCGTATCCGCCGACGCTTCCTTTTAAACTAAACCTTCCCAATGAATAACCTATTTGTTTAACCCTTAAATCTCCGATAAATCGTTTGGATGCAGAAACATATCTTATAAGATTTAATATAACTTTTTCGCCGGTTTCGTTCCCGTTACTTTGTTTAATCGTCCTGTAATAGTTCCTTATCTCGGATTTAGGCTTATAAAAATACTTTTCCCCGGGCATATAGTGCTTCAAAATTGAATTAATCTTATTCGCTAAAACGGTTTTTTCATTTAGTTTATTATAATAATCCCCGGTTGTCCACACTGAAACCATTAAAAGGATTATGCCCAGAAAAACCGATGAATATTTTAAAACCGGTAAATAATTTTCAAAGATATTCTTATCTGCTCTATAAATATCTATATAAGAAGGAAGCTCGTCTTTTTTTAATGTGAGCAAAAAATATAAATCCAGATATTCCGGCCGAATATCAATATCATCCCTCTTTGCAAAACTGCTTAATTGCGAAACCGTATAATCCTTTAAGGCGTAAGTTTCATTTATTTTGGCGGCTGTCGTATCAACTAATGCCGCATTTTCATTATTTTCATGAAACAACAGGCCTGTATATATTACATCTTTTAGTTTATTTCCTTCAAATAAAATCCCGTAGAACTTTCCTTCAAAGTTATAAATTAATGCCGTCTTTTCATTTATCTCGTTTATTTTCAAAAAAATCGCCGCTTTCAATAATAATGAATAAGGAAAATAAAATTTAATTCTTTTTTTATCCGCCCAATTCAGTTTTAAATCGTCTAAAATCTCTTTTATA
The DNA here is from genome assembly GCA_021828255.1 of bacterium. Classification (GTDB taxonomy): domain Bacteria; phylum SZUA-79; class SZUA-79; order Acidulodesulfobacterales; family Acidulodesulfobacteraceae; genus Acidulodesulfobacterium_A. Next base: position 4,625 of record JAKASB010000094.1, read on the forward strand.
TCATCTTTTTTTATATACTCGAGCAATATAGAATTACTTGAAGTTACGGTTGCTATAAAATAAAGTTCATCTGGTTTAAAGGGGGTAAACTCTTCTATTGCCGCCGCACAAAG
>JAKASB010000014.1:0-12997 GCA_021828255.1 bacterium
TTTTACGGCGGCAGTTGCTTTGTTTATTACTCCCGGCAAATGCGAAGTTAAACTTAACGATATTAACGATTTAAAATTTGTGGAAACGGCGAAAAGCGCAAATGCGGATGGACTTATAACCGGCAATATGAAGCACTTTGAACCTGCAAAAAATATAATTCCGATATTTTCTCCTAAAGAGGCTTGGGAGAAATTATTTATAAACAACGATAATTAATTCTTTTTAACCCAAATCCCGATTTAGAAACTATTTAATAAATTCCAATATCCCGTCATTGCGAGGATCAGTCATTGCGAGCGCAGCGAAGCAATCTAAACAAGATTGCTTCGCTGCGCTCGCAATGACATTATTAAGTAATTCCGGCAATTCATATATAAAAATTTCTAAATCGGGATTTGGGTTTTAATCTGCAATTTGAATATTAAAATCCTTATTTTCCCACTTGTTTGCATCCGGCCAGTAAAACGTAAAAACTACTTCGTCGTTTTCCGGCAAATTTTCAGTAGGCAAATCTGTATAGTAAACCTCTAAACCTGAATCTTTTGCCGCCGTATCGTTAATAGTAACCCATCTATCGCTGCTCCAGTGAACTATAGCGGGGGAAAGTGTTTCGATGCGCAGCTTTTTCCCGACAGGTATTTTATGCAGTTTATGGTTAAAGCGCCATTGCATGATGTTAGATGTTATATCGTTCTTAAGATAACGTAAAACCGTCTGCGGAGGCATATCGAATACTCTTTCTTCGGTAAGCGAACGCACAAGTTTTAAATATTCGGCATGCGCCCATACTAACGGCATAGCCGAACCGGTTGGACGCCCAAAAAAAAGTCCTCGCTCCGGTATGTCGTGGCTGTCCCATACCTGTTCCGGCAAAAGCCCAACGCCGTCCGCCAGACCTTCCATAGTTTCAAGTAAACGTTTTGCTTCCTTGAAATCTCCGGAAGCTACGCTATAATGCCCGCGCTCTCCGGTAAGCAACGGCCATAGCCGCCCTCTACCGGTACCGTCGAAAGGGCTTCCGTCTTCGTGTTCGCCGTAGCCGTCCCCATTATACCTATGCCAGCAGGGTCCGACAGGAGTTTCTACTTTAAGCAAAGCATCTATAACCTTTACCGTATTAAGTATCCGGTTGTCGTCTGCACTTCTTAAACCAAAGCGAACTAAAGCCAGAGCATCGGTGCATATCACTGAAGATATATGTGGATAACAGGAAGCCGGCGGGCGGTTTTTAATGTATATAATATCGTCGCCGTCTTCAAAATCAGGGGGGGTAACCCTGACGTAATAACCTTCAACTCCTGTTTTATCCGCAAGCTCACCGCCTTTAACGTAAAGCCAGCGGTCTATGCAGGAATACCAGGAATCCGCAGTCTCACGCAAATAAGGAGCTAAACCGGATTCTCCCGCTAATTCTGCAAGTTCCGCTCCGACTATAACTGCGGCAATTTCTGCCGCAATGGTATAAGGAGTATATCCGCCGTTTTCTTCCCAGCGGTCCTGTTGGGTAACGGGCCCATTTTTAACGATATAACTAAGAGCTTTTTTTATCATAAGCCAGAAACGGTAAATATCGTTTTCCGAAAGCGCGGTTTCTCTGCGGGCAAGGTCGAAAAGGAGAATGGGCAAGGCTGTTTCATCCATCTGTATGCCGCTCCAGTATGGAAAACCGTCAATCCACATATTTTGCGGCCAATGTCCGTCCGATTCCTGCGTCGATTCAAGATATATTAGCATATCTAGAACTTCCGATTTAATATTTGCGGCAATAAGTCCGCCTGCGGATTGCACCATATCGCGGGGCCATATGAGGTGATAGCCTCCGAGGTCTCCGTCTCCTTTGGAAAAACCCCACGGCACTGCAAGACTTGCAAGAACAGCCCCGGGAATGTATTTAGACCGGTGAATTAATATAACCATGGCGCTTATAGAAAAAAGTCTGCATTTTTCGGCGTAAAAAACCGGCTTTTGTTTTTGCCAGAATTCCCCCCACCCCCTGCTATAGGATTCAAGAAGTTTTTGAAAACCCTCGTTTATGGATGCAATAGATTGTTGCGCGGCTTCAGAAGGATTACGTCCAAATCCAAGCGCCAAAACGAAAGTACCGTCTTGAAGAATTATCTCTCCCGTAAGCGCCACATTTCCGTTTTCAGCCCTTTTATAAAACCACTCAAGTCTTCCGTTACGGATCAAGTCCTGCCATCCGTCTGAAAATCCGACAAACCCCACCGAACAAGCCCTAAAACCGTAATTATTCATAACACACAGGGAAGTATTATGACGGGAAGCAAAAAGACCGGTTTTCCCCTTGACTTCTCCTACCCATGCCGTATTGCCTGCGCCATGGTTGCCGATATGAGATGCGGTAATAGCGTAAAGTCTGTAATTACCCGGTTTTAAAGGAGTAAATTTTCCTCTTATCAGAACTACGGGTCTATCCGGATCGGTTATAATATCTTTTTCTATTCGGTAATATCCTTTTTTGCAGATACTTTCAAGGCGGTAAGCCGGTACTCCTGTATAAATCAGCGACGAAGAATGAATGGCATGCCGTTTTTCTTCGGAAAAAAAACCATCGTCCGTCGTAACGACAAAACTAAGGTCGCGGATTGCCGCCTCGTCTTCTCTAGGAGAATAGACTTCATTAAGAATGCCGTGGGAAATAGTGAACCATACGGGGCTTCCTTGAAAAGAAGTTCCTACTCCGCTTTTATTAGCTCCTGTCCACCTGCCTGGAATTCCAGGCCACCCAGGAGCAAAAAATTCTTCATTCATTACCAAGACCTATTTAATATTTTCATACTTTATGACTAATCATTATGGTTAATTATTGTAAACCGTCTTATCCGCCATGCGTAAAGTTGGAATAATCAATCATCGCACCGTCCGCAAATACCGTACTGCCTGTAACATAAGAAGCCGAATCGGAAACCAAAAAGGCGGCAACATCGGCAATTTCCTCAGGCTTTCCCATTCTGCCGAGCGGAATTTTGTTAAGAAGGTCGCTTAAGGCGGCGGGATTATCCCATACGTTCCGGTTAATAGCAGTTTGAATCGCTCCCGGCGCAAGAGACAACACCCTTATTCCCAATGACCCGACTTCCTGAGCCATAGTTTTTGTAAGCATTGAAAGACCGGCTTTCGCCGCGGCATATCCGCTGTAGCCGCTCCAAGGAATCCTTTCATGGACGGAAGTTATATTTAATATAACCCCTTTTTTTTGGTTCATCATGTACTTTAAAACCTCTCTTGCGCAATAAAAAGGACCGAATAAATTAATTTTAATTACTTTTTCCCATTCCGGTATATCTGGTTCGTGTATATCGTGTATAAGTAAATGTTTTCCGTCAATCCCCGCATTATTAACTAAAATGTCTATCCCGCCCCATGCTTTAACGAAAGTATTTACCATGTCTTTAACTTCGCCGCTATCGGACACATCGGCTTTAATGGTAATAACGTCTGCGCCCGCCGTTTTTATTTCAGAGGCTATTTTTTCCGCCGCATCAGGATGAGAAAGGTAATTTAATCCGATTTTTGCTCCGGCGGCTGCAAATTTTTTAGCAATAGATTCGCCTAAACCGGAACTTGCTCCGGTAATGAGTGCCCTCTTGCCTTTTAAGTCTATATTTATACTCATAAAATGCTACCTCTAAATTTTAATTTTATTATTGTTTATTGTTGTTTATCTTATGCTAATTTTTTAATTTTGTAAACTTTTCTCATTTTATTTAGTTTTTTCGATTTTAAATTTTAAAAACTTTAAATGGGTCGTGTTCAAAATGATAGATCTTTGCTACTTCAATTTCCAACATTTGCAGCCATTTTGTCTGAATAGATACGGCTATAAAAGCGCCGAGAATAGGGCCTATCCAGTAAACCCACCATCCGTTCCATATACCTGCCGCTAACGACGGTCCAAAACTTCGCGCAGGATTAGTACTGGTTCCTGAAATAGGGGCTTCAAAATAAACCATAACGGCATAAAGAAAAGGGAATAAAACAGGTGTAAAGGGTCTCAAACGTTTATATCCAAGAAATAAAAAAAGCCCGCCGATAAGACAAAAAGTGGTTGCCGCCTCGCCGAGAACGGCGGCTGCAGCGCCTTCTTTTCCTGGAATAGTCGCTCCGTAATCTATCGTTTTTCCTATATTACCCCAGACAAGAAGAGAAAAAGCGCCCGCCGCCGCTCCAAGAAACTGCGCTATAACATAACCTATTGCCATAGCGCTTTTAATTTTACCTTTCATCCAGAATGAAAACGTAACAACCGGATTAATATGCGCTCCGCTCCACTTGCCGACCGGCGAAAATGTAATCAGCATACCCGCGCCGCCAAACAGAAATCCCGTAAGCGCTCTTCTTATGCCCAAACTTGGGATCAGGGAAACTACGGGACTTCCCTTGCCGAAATCCAGAATGACAAAAGAAACGCCGACGCCTATAAGTAAAGCCGTTCCTATAAATTCAGAAAGATATAATCTCCATATTTTCATTTTTATAATATATTTTACTTCAATTAAAACCGGTTTACAATTATTATTCTCCCAAATCCCGATTTAGAACAAAAAAGCACAGCGAAGCTAATTTTAAGGGCTTTTTATAGATTTGATAATTGCGGATTTAGATTTGCCGAAAAAATCAAAAAAGATAATGCTTTGCAAAGGCTTGTCCTCATTATGTTTTAACTTACACTTCTACATTTTTCGATTACCTCGTCAAAAGCCGCAGCATTGGGGTTGATACCCTCATAAGCAACCGCCCCCGCTTCTTTAAGCGCTCCTATAAAATCTTCTCCTGAAACATACACAGTGTTCGACGGCTCTACAATCCTGCCGCCTATTATAACGCAAGGTCCGTCAGGATCGCTTTTGTCTTTAAAGTCTGACGGAATTATGGATATTTTAACGTTTTTAAAAGTGGAAATAATAAGCCACATGACAGAAGAATACATTTTACATCTTCCGTGAGGCGGACACTTTGTAATAATTTTTACTTCAATCGGTTCCATTTTTTCCTCCAATTTATAATCAGGTAAGTTAATAATTTAATATTTAATATTTTAAGGTTTAAACACGTAAAACACGCCCACAAAAACCAACAGAACCATAAGAATATATTTTAACACTTTTTCGTTTAGCCGCCGGGAAATTTTTGGACCTAATACCGAACCTATAATAACTCCTGCGAGCATCGCCAGAAGTATGGGGATAATAACGGAAACCCCCATTCTTATATAATTCGACACGCTGGCCAGCGCTGAAATTAAAACCACTAAAATGCTTATACCCGCCGCTAAAAAAACTGGAACACCTATAATGTCCGTCAAAAAAGGAACAATCAAAAACCCGCCTCCTACTCCAAAAATAGACGATATCGTTGCTATGAAAAACCCGGCAACAAACAAAACAATCGGCGGGATAGAGTAATCCTTATTTAGACACCTAAAATCGATTTTCTTAACGGAAATTTTTAATACCGAAGGAATATTGGTTTCGCCTGCCGGAATGGTATCAGGTTTTTTCTTCCGCTGTTTTAAAATATTATAAATCATTAAAGCGACAACTAAAAACGTCAGGTAACCAAAAAGGTATTTAAATGATTTAAGTTCGAAAAGATAATTTTTGGAAAACCACGAGCCGAATAGCGCCCCTGCTATAGCTCCTGCCGCTATAATAAAGCCGAGATAAAACAAAATGTTTTTTATCTTTTTAACCCTGTCCTGTCTTAAGTATATTGGAAGGGCAATAAGGGGCGAAACTATGATGATAATCTGACTCATTACTTTCACGGAATTGGCGACATGAACATTCAAAACGGTAATAAATCCAAAGCTTGCAAGTATTCCACCGGCGGCTCCGACCGTAGAAAATACAAATCCGGTAAACAAAGCCCATATAAAACCGGAAATATAATAAATTAACGCTCCCATAAGCTATTTCTCCTATTTTAATGTATTTAAATTACATTTTTAACGTAAATACAGATAATATGAAGAATTTTCTTATGGAGAAGCCGCTCTGACTCCTATCTTTATTCAGTTAGTATAATACATAATAATGGCAACCTGCAATTTTTTACAATTTTTAATTTTTAAAATACTGTTATAATATTATATAATATTATAACAGTATTTTAAAAAAAAGCAAAAGGCATATGGTTTATTTTAAAATAAACCATATGCCTTTTTAATGTCTTTAAGCTTATAGTATCGTTATTGAATTAAACATCGTAATATAATGTAAATTCATAAGGAACCGGCCTCATGCGAACGGGATTGACGTCGTTTTCCATTTTGCGTTCAATCCATGCCTGTATTAAGCCTTCGGTAAACACCTCTCCTTCAAGCAAAAACTTGTGGTCTTTTTCGAGTTCCTTTAATGCATCTTCGAGCGAACCCGGGGCGACAGGGATATTCTTAAGTTCTTTTTTTGACAGAGTAAACAAATCTTTATCCACAGGATTGCCGGGCTTTATTTTATTTTTAATGCCGTCTAATCCTGCCATAAGTAGTGCCGCAAAAGCAATATATCCGTTTGCGGTAGGATCCGGCGTTCTATATTCGATTCTTTTTGTTTTCGGAGAAGTAGAATACATTGGAATTCTTACTGCGGCGCTTCTGTTTCTCGAGGAATAAACAAAATTTACCGGCGCTTCAAAACCCGGAACCAATCTTTTATAAGAGTTTGTAGTTGGATTGGTAAATGCGCATAAAGCTTTGGCGTGCTTTAATATTCCGCCTATATAATATAGCCCCGTCTCAGACAAACCTGCATACTCCTTTCCTGAAAAAAGAGGCTGTCCATTTTTCCATAAAGATTGATGAATATGCATGCCGGAACCGTTATCGCCGAAAAGAGGCTTCGGCATAAAAGTTGCGGTCTTGTCGTATCTTCTTGCGACATTTTTAATTATGTATTTAAACCACATAAAATTATCGCCCATAGTTGTTAAAGAATTAAATCTCATATCTATTTCCGCCTGACCGGCGGTAGCAACTTCATGGTGGGCGGCTTCTACTCTTATTCCCACGTTTTGAAGCTCAAGCGCCATCTCGTTTCTAATATCGGTATGGGTATCTATTGGAGAAACGGGGAAATAACCTTCTTTGTGCCGGGGCTTATGACCGAGATTAGGCATCTCATCCTTTCCGGTATTCCATGTGCCTTCTTCTGAATCTATATAATAATATCCGCTGTTTGAGTTCTGGTCGTATCTAATGTCGTCAAAAATAAAAAATTCGGCCTCCGGTCCAAAATAAGCCGTATCGGCAATGCCGGTAGATTTTAAATATTTTTCTGCTTTTTGGGCTATGTAGCGTGGATCTCTTTCATAATACTCTCCCGTAATAGGATCTTTAATATTGCATATTAAAGACAAAGTCTTGGCTTCTATAAAATTATCTATTACGGCCGTGGAGGCATCCGGTATAATGAGCATATCGGAAACGTCGATCGCCTGCCATCCCCTTATACTGGAACCGTCGAATCCAAAACCGTCTTGAAAAATATCATCCGACATTTCGCTCACCGGCACAGTAAAATGCTGCCAGGTTCCCAATAAATCGCAGAATTTTACATCTACGAACTGAACTTCCTGTTCTTTGATAAACTGCATTACTTCATTTTCCGTCATTTCTCCTCCAAAAAATTTTAAAAATTAAGATTTATTAAATTTATAAATTAAAGAGCCTCGTCACCTCTTTCTCCGGTCCTTATTCTAATTGCATCTTCCACAGGCAGAACGAATATTTTTCCGTCCCCGATTCTTCCGGTTTTTGCGCTTGTCATTATCGCTTCTATTACCGAAGCAAGTCTATCGTCGGAAACAATCACTTCTATTTTAACTTTAGGTATAAAATCTACGACATATTCTGCCCCCCTGTATAATTCCGTATGCCCCTTCTGTCTGCCATATCCTTTAACCTCGGTAACGGTCAAACCCTGAATACCTATCTTGTTTAAAGATTCTTTTACGTCGTCAAGTTTAAACGGTTTAAATATAGCCTCGACCTTTTTCATCGTTCCTCCCGTATAAATTTAAAAGCAATAAATATGCCAAGAATTATTTAATATAAACCGGCATAAAATTATAGATTATTTATATATTTTGCATAAAAAATATGCAATAAAAAAATTAAATGATTAAAAACTATGCAAATATTTAATCTCTGAAATTTATATAAACAAGCTCTATATCTACAGGAAAAGCTTTCAAATGGGAAATGATACCCTGAAGTTCGTCCTTTGATTTGGAATTGACCCTTAAATGGTCTTTAAGATTTTCGACTCCTGCTTTAGGCGCTATTTTTTTTATTTCCTGAATTATCTTTTTCGAAGACTCTTTGTCCACCCCTTCCTTAATTTCTACCTCCTGCCGCACCATTCCTTTCGATGCTTCTTCCTTTTTTTTAAAATCAAGAAATTTTACCGAAACTCCGCGTTTTATAAGCTTTCCTTTAAGTATATCTATCAAAGCGGTAAGTTTATAATCGTCATCGCCGAGCAGGGTAATAATATTATCCTGCCTCTTAATCTCGCTTTTAGTCCCTTTAAAATCATACCTGCCGATTATTTCTTTGACGGTTTGATTTATCGCGTTATCGACCTCTTGAAGGTCGGCTTTGGATACTATATCGAAAGAAGGCATTTTAATCCCCCGGTTAAAATTATAATTGGTTTTATTTTATTCTTTTATAATACTATAAGATGAAGGAAAATGAATATTAAAAATCCTGCCGTTAATATGTCCGTTAAATTTAACGTTTTTATATCTAAAATTTATTATCTGTCCTTGATGCGTGATAATCTTGAGCGATTTTATTTTAAGACTTTTCTCGTCAAAACCGATATATATTTTTTTTGCTCTTTGCATTGCTATAGGTTTCAATTTAAGAACTATTTCACCTAAAACTGAATTTTTAGAAATATTTTTCACACTAAAATATTTAGTCAAATTGCCGATAACTTTGACTACGTTAGGAGGAAATCCGCCCCTTTCTCTCCCTACGTTTACAACGGTAACCTTTTTAATTTTATTATTTACTATATAAAGCCTGCTGTTTTTTAAAACCTGCCGCTTATGAAACGGATATTCGTAAACCCATGCCATACCCCATGCCTTACCGTTATGATTATTGCGTTCATAATAAAAACGGCCTTTAAAAGCCATATTTTGCGAATACCCAGGGATGATTTCTTTTTGATAGAAAAAAGCGCTTATCGAATAAACATTCTTGTATCTTGCTTCTATTTTATTTACGGTATTATTGGATATGCCGTAAGATTTCGGCGTAAAATATATTAAAACAAACAAGAACGAAATCAAAAACGATATAAATATTTTTGAAAATCCTATCTTCATTTTCCCTGTCTCCTTTTTTTTGTTAAAATTCCTTCGTTTTGCATTTTTTCTATTATTCTTGCCGCTCTGTTGAAACCTATTCTGAATCTTCTCTGGACATACGATATCGAAATATTTTCACCGTCTTCTTCCGATAGAACCATATTTAACACCTCGTTATATATTTCGTCGTCAGGATCGTCCGTAATTATTCTATCAAAATTACCCGCATTGTCAAACTCGTTTATTAACTTATCGTTTTTTTGCGACGGGAAATTCTTTTCCGTTATAAAATCCAGTACCTTTTTAATCTCTTCTTCCGAAATATAAGAACCGTGAATTCTAAGAAGCCTGCCTTGAGCCGGGGGCATAAAAAGCATATCGCCGTTCCCCAGCAGTTCCTCGGCGCCGTTGGAATCGAGTATAGTTCTCGAATCGACCTTAGATGAAACTAAAAAAGATGCGCGTGAAGACATATTTGCCTTAATAACTCCGGTTACAACATTAACGGAGGGTCTTTGAGTAGCAATTACAAGGTGAATGCCGCAGGCGCGCGCCATTTGGGACAGCCTTATTATAGAAGTCTCGACATCCTTTGGACTCGTAAGCATTAAATCGCTTAATTCGTCTATTATAATGACTAAATAAGGCATAGGTTTTAAGCCTTGTTTTTTATATTTTTCGTTAAACTGTTCTATATTTTTAACCCCTTCAGCCTGCATCTTTCTATATCTCGCTTCCATTTCAAAAACCGCCCATTTGAGCGCAATGCTTGCTTTTTTTGCATCGTAAACTACGTCGCTTATTAGATGCGGCAGGTTTTCAAAAGGCGTTAACTCCAATCTTTTAGGGTCGATCATTAAAAAATTCAGTTCTTCGTAGCTTGCCTTAAAAAGAAGGCTCATTATTAATGTGTTTATAAAAACGCTTTTCCCGGCCCCTGTCGCTCCTGCAATTAATAAATGAGGCGCTTTCGCAATATCAAACAGTACGCTATTTCCCGTAGTATTCTTTCCAAGAATTATCGTGAGCAAAGATTTTGAATCCACGAAATCTTTTGAATTTAAAATTTCCGAAAAGAAAACCGTTTCCCTTTTATTATTTGGAACTTCGATACCCACGGCGGATTTACCTTCTATGACGCCCGTTATTCTGACGGGCTTTGATTTTAACGCCATTGTAAGATCTTCTGAAAGAGATAGAATCCTTCCGATCTTAACGCCGCTTGCAGGTTCAAACTCGTACATAGTTATAATAGGACCCGGATTTATTCCCGTTACCCTTCCTTTAACTCCAAAATCCATAAGTTTTTTTTCGATTAACGTCGCATTTCCTAAAAGAGATAACTTATCCGGTTTTTGAATATCTTTCGTAATACTTTCGCTGTTTATTAATGAAATCGGGGGTATTTTTGAATCCCTGTCGTCGATAAAATCGAATGTCCCCGCTTTTTCTGCTATAGGATCGCTGTTTACAGTTTCCGTTTCCTCTTTTTTTTCCAAATCGCTTATAAGCTCTTCTCTCATTCCTCCAAATAACTCTTTATTTAAAACAAAACTTTTTTTTCTTTTTTTAAAGCCTTTCCTTTTTTCGAATTTTAATTTTAACGAAGAAAAAAAAGTTCCTAATTTAATAAACGGCGAACGAAAATTTGACCATTTAATTTTTTTTATGTCTATTTTGGACAAATTATAAATATAATTAAAATATCTGGTGATATGTTCTCGATTAATTTTTTTAAAAATAATATAAAACGAGAATAAAAAAAGCAAAAGGGTTATAATTATAGTTCCGGCTTCGCCGAAAAAATTAAAAAGACCGGAGTAAATCCCTCTGCCTATTAATCCCCCGCCAGATATAATAAAGCCGTGATATGAAATTTTCGGGAACAGGCGGTATAAAAAAATCAATAAAGCGAGAAGCGCTATTAAAATTCCGGCATAAAATCTTTTAATTAAGGGCTTGTTTAATATTAAAACAACGCCCGTAAATAATATAAAAAGAATTATCAAAAACGATACCAGTCCGAATGCGGTTAATAAATAGTTCGATAAAATACCGCCGAAGAATCCGCCCAAGTTTGCTTTATGAACCGTTGAAATCGAATATGAATTAAAGGTTTGCTGAAGTATATTGTATGAATAAAGAGACAGAAGGGAGTAAGCCGAAAAAAATATAATTAAAACTCCCCATATTATCTTTTTATGGCTTGACATAATTTATTAAATAAACTCTTCCGTTCCAAAATAAGGCTTTAAAGCATTCGGAATTTTTATATAACCGTCTTTAGTCTGGTAATTTTCGATTATTGCAATCATTACTCTTGGAAGGGCAAGCCCCGAACCGTTTAACGTAAAGGCAAACTCCGCTTTTGAATTTTTATCCCTTTTAAATTTTATATTAGCCCTTCTTGCCTGAAAAGAGCCGAAATTAGAACATGAACTCACCTCAAGCCATTCGTTTATTCCGGGAGCATAGACTTCGATGTCGAATTTTTCGCTTGCGGTAAAACTTAAATCCCCGGTGCAAATCCGGACAAGCCTATGGGAAATATCGAGTCTGTTTAATATATCCTGCGCATCGGCTATAAGGCTTGATAATTCTTCTTTTGCCGTTTCGGGAGTAGTAATTTTTACAAGCTCTACCTTGTCGAATTGATGTCCTCTTTTTATCCCTTTCGTATCTTTGCCGGCAGACATCCGTTCTTTTCTGAAGCAGGCGGTATAGGCGGCGTGTTTTATAGGAAGTCTGTCTATGGCAAGCACTTCGTCTCTATACATATTGGTAACGGGGACTTCCGCTGTCGGAACAAACCAGAGTTCCGAATCGTCGTCTTTATATAAATTATCTGAAAATTTAGGGAGCTGGCCCGTTCCGACCAAACATTCTTCGTTTACCATAAAAGGCGGATATATCTCTTCATAATCATGATAATTTATATGAACGTCCAGCATAAAATTAATAAGCGACCTCTGAAGTTTGGCAAATCCTTTTTTTAAAATATAAAATCTGGTACCGGAAATTTTAACTCCTCTTTCAAAATCTATCAAATCTCTTTTTTGTCCGATTTCATAATGAGTTTTAGGTTCGAAATCAAATTTTTTCTTTTCGTTAAAATATGAGACCGCTATATTTCCGGTCTCGTCTTCACCTACCGGCACATCGCTGTCCGGCAAATTGGGAACATTCAGCATCAGCAAATTCAGTCTTTCTTCGACGGCGCTTAACTCGTCTTCCGAAAACTTAATTAAATCATTTATCTTTTTTACCTCGTTTTTTTTTGCAGAAATTATTTCTTCATTTTTCTCGAAAGCTATTTCTTTAGAAAGGATTTTCCTCGTATTTCTTAGACATTCGGTATCGTATAAAAGCTTTCTTCTAGACTCGTCGAGTTCAAAAATTTCATCGATAGGAACAGGTACAAAAAGTTTCTCCATCTCCTTTTTGACGTATTCTCTCTGTTCCCTGATAAGTTTAATATCTATCATATTTTTAGATCTCGATTGTTTTATTTTTGTTTTATATATTAATATTTTTAAAGCTAAATATCAATCAGGAATTAAGTAAAATGTTTACATTGTCGCTACCGACTTCGACGAATCCCCCCTCAACCACGTCTATTTCATTTACTTTTTCGCCGGTTTTATACTTTATTTT
>JAKASB010000014.1:13097-26633 GCA_021828255.1 bacterium
TATTTTTAAAGCTAAATATCAATCAGGAATTAAGTAAAATGTTTACATTGTCGCTACCGACTTCGACGAATCCCCCCTCAACCACGTCTATTTCATTTACTTTTTCGCCGGTTTTATACTTTATTTTCCCCGAAGCCAGATTAGCAATAAAATTTACATGCTTCGGCATAATCCCCTCTATCCCCGCCTCGGTCGGAATTTCGCAAAAATCCGCCTCTCCTTCGAAAACCAGCCTTTTCTTATTCACCACTCTTAAATTAAGAATCATCTTTTTTATTTATCTATTTAAATTTAATCCTTTTGCTTTCTCCACTACTTCGTCTATAGTTCCGACCATATAGAAAGCCTGCTCCGGCAAATCGTCGTGTCTGCCTTCCAGAATTTCTTTAAAACCTCGTATGGTCTCTTTTAACGGCACATACCTTCCCGGAAAACCGGTAAAAACTTCTGCGACAAAAAACGGCTGAGATAAAAATCTTTGTATCCTTCTTGCCCTGTTTACTATTAACTTATCGTCCTCGGACAGTTCGTCCATTCCAAGAATTGCAATTATATCCTGAAGCTCTTTATACTTTTGAAGAACCGCCTGGACTTTCCTTGCGATACTATAATGCTCTTCTCCTATAATGTTGGCATCTAACGCCCTCGACGTCGAATCTAGAGGATCGACCGCGGGATAGATCCCTATATCTACAATCTGTCTTGAAAGCACGGTCGTAGCGTCTAAATGAGTGAACGTAGTTGCCGGAGCGGGATCTGTTAAATCGTCTGCAGGAACGTAAACCGCCTGAACCGAAGTAATAGACCCCTTTTTTGTGCTGGTTATTCTTTCTTGAAGTTCTCCCATATCCGTTGCAAGTGTAGGCTGATAACCGACTGCGGAAGGTATTCTTCCGAGGAGAGCGCTGACTTCCGAATTTGCCTGCGCAAACCTGAAAATATTATCGATAAAAACTAATACGTCCTGCCTTTCTTCGTCCCTGAAATACTCCGCCATCGTAAGAGCGGAAAGAGCAACCCTCGCCCTTGCTCCGGGCGGCTCGTTCATCTGTCCGTAAACTAATACCGCTTTATCTAAGACCTTAGATTCCTTCATTTCGGTCCAGAGGTCCGTCCCTTCCCTTGTTCTTTCTCCCACGCCGGCAAATACCGAAAAGCCTCCGTGTTCTATTGCTATATTATGAATTAGTTCCATAACCAAAACCGTTTTGCCGACGCCGGCGCCGCCGAACAACCCTGCCTTGCCTCCTTTTAAGTAAGGTTCCAGCAAGTCTAAAACTTTAATGCCCGTTTCTAATATCTCGATATTAGTCGCTTGCTCTTCAAAAGTCGGGGCAGGTCTGTGAATAGGAAGTCTTGATTTAAAGTACACGGACGGCAGTTCATCAACCGGCTCTCCTATAACGTTAAATATTCTCCCAAGCACTTCTTTTCCCACCGGAACGGTTATTTTATTGCCTGTATCTATTACTTTTATGCCTCTATATAATCCATCCGTAGAATCAAGGGCAATGCACCTGACAATATCTTCGCCGAGATGCTGGGCAACTTCAAGAACTAAATTATTTTCTTTATCGTTTATAGCAGGATTCGTCAGCGTCAATGCATTGAAAATAGACGGTAGTTTCTTGTTTTCAAATTTAACGTCGATGACGGGGCCTATAACCTGTGCAACAAAACCTTCATTCATTAATTAATATTCTCCTAAAAATTTATTTTATCGCATTCACGCCGTTTATAATATCTAAAATTTCGAGCGTAACAGCTGCCTGCCGTGCTTTATTATAAGACACGGTCAATTTATTTATAAGCTTTCCCGCATTCCTTGTAGCGTTATCCATTGCGTTCATTCTTGAAGCCTGTTCTCCGGCAAAAGACTCCAAAATTTTGAAATATATTTTTGTTTGTATATAATCTTTAAAAATTTTGTCTATGATTTCCTCTTCATAATCAACCGGTTCTATCAAATATCCCCCGCTTTTTTTATTTTTGCCGGCGGCTTGGGTTTCAAACGGTAAAACCTTTTCGGCATAAGCTTTTTGATGAAGAGTTGAAATATACTGGTTGGACATTATGTAAATGTTTTCGATTTTGTTTTCTTTAAAATCATTTGATATACTATCCGATAATAGGACGGAAAGATTGATAGCCGATTCGCTTTCGGAAAAAGACTTGTTAAAGACAACTTCGTAATTATGTTTTTTGAAAAAATCTGAACCCTTCTTGCCGAGAATATATAACTTTACTTGGCTTGAATTTATTTCTCTAACTTTTAATTCCTCAAAAAAGAGTTTAAATAGATTCATATTGAAAGAGCCGCAAAGCCCTCTATCCGTCGAGATTATTATTATGCCGGTATTGCTGCCGTTACCGCCTTCCCTCTTCTTTAATATTTTCCCGTAAAAAGGATGAGAATACAATACGGTATTATCTGAAATATTTTTAATAACGCTGTCGTAGGTTGAAGCATATGTCCTGAATTCGTTCATGGCGGACTGATTCCGTTTTAATTTTGACCCTGCTACCATTTTCATAGCTTTCGTTATTTGTCTGGTATTTTTAATACTCGAAATCTTTCTTTTTATAGACTTTAAATTCGGCATACATAAATAATATATCTATATTTTTATCAATCTTCTATGAAAATCTTCTTAAACTTATCTAATGCAGCAATAAGATTTGTTTTAACGGCATCATCTATCACCTTTTTTTCTTTAATACCTGTATAGATTTCAGGATTATTATTTTCGATATACGATAAAAGTTCCTTTTCGTATTTTTTTATCGAAGAGAGGCTGTATTCATGCAAATAGCCGTTGTTAGCCGCATATAATATCACAACCTCTTTCTCTACAGGCATCGGCTCATACTGCGGCTGTTTAAGGAGCTCGGACATCATTCTGCCGCGGGCAAGCATTTCCTGGGTGGTTTTATCGAGGTCTGCTCCAAATTGGGAAAATGCCGCCAATTCCCTGTATTGGGCTAAAGAAAGTCTTAATCCGCCTGAAACCTGTTTCATAGCTTTAATCTGGGCATCGCCTCCCACCCTTGACACGGAAAGACCCGCATTTACGGCAGGTCTGATCCCCGCATAAAATAGGTCGGTTTCCAGAAATATCTGCCCGTCCGTAATGGATATAACATTTGTGGGAATATATGCGGACACATCGCCTGCCTGAGTTTCGACTATAGGCAAAGCAGTCAGCGACCCTCCGCCGTGCGCCTCGTTTAATTTAGCCGCTCTTTCCAAAAGCCTTGAATGCAGATAAAAAACATCCCCGGGATATGCTTCCCTGCCCGGCGGTCTCCTGAGAAGCAGCGAAAGTTCTCTATATGCAACGGCATGCTTCGATAAATCATCATATATTATAAGACAGTGCATACCGTTGTCTCTAAAATATTCCCCCATAGTAGCCCCCGTATATGGAGCAAAATATTGAAGCGTCGCAGGGTCGCTCGCATTAGCCGCTATTATCGTAGTATATTCCATAGCTCCGGCGCTCATTAAACGGTCATAAATAAATGAAATGCTCGACTGCTTCTGTCCCACAGCCACATATATGCAATAAACCCCCGAACCTTTCTGATTCAGGATGGTATCTATCACTATAGCGGTTTTTCCGGTCTGCCTGTCGCCTATAATAAGCTCTCTCTGCCCTCTTCCTATAGGTATCAAAGCATCTATTATTTTAATTCCCGTATATAAAGGCTCGTTGACTTTTCTTCTTTGCACTATACCGGGGGCTTTTTTTTCAATTGCGGAGTATTTATCGGTTTTAATAGGATTCTTTCCGTCTATAGGTCTTCCAAGCCCGTCGAGAACTCTCCCCATAACTCCCATTCCTACCGGAACTTCGGCTATATTGCCGGTTCTTTTTACGATATCGCCTTCTTTAACTAAAAATTCTTCCCCCAATATAACAACACCGGCGTTATCTTCTTCTAAATTTAAAACATAGCCGTAAACATCCGGAGAAAACTCCAGCACCTCGCCTATCATTGCATTTTTAATTCCGTATATTTTTGCTACGTTGTCTCCTACCGATAAAACAACCCCGACCTCGCTTATATCGATATTTTTCGTATAAGATTCTATCTTGCTTTTTATGATATCCGTAATTTCAGAAGCCTTAATCGCCATAAATAAATGCCCCTTGTTTTAAATAATTATAAAAATTATCTGCCTGCGTTTTTACACTGCCGTCATACAATATGTTTTCTATATTTATTATATAGCCGCCTATTATTTTTTCATCAACCTCCGCAGATATAGCAACGGTTTTATTTAAAGCTTTTTCTACAATATTCTTTATTTTACTTTTTTCTTCCGGTTCTAATCTTTTTGCGGAAATGACATTAACCCTTAATATATTTAAAAAATTATCTCTCAAAGCTGAATACTCGTCGAAAATTTTCGGCAGATACCCCGTCCTTTCGTTTTCTATTAGAAGATGAATAAAATTTATGAAATATGCGCTTAAGGATAACTCTCTCTTTAATAAATCTATAACCTCGAATCTTTCATTTTTGCCTATATACGTCTGCGATAGAAAATCTTTCAGACATATATTATCATAACAGAAACTAATAAGATTATTAAGGTCGTTAAAAATTACCTCGACTATGCCGGAATTGACGGCAATTTCAAAGAGAGCTGCGGCATATCTCTTACTTATTCGATTGTTTTGCAAATGCATCCTCTTGAAGTTTGAGAAAATTATTGTTTATTCTATTATAAACCTCGGCGGTCAGTTCTTTTTGCAAGATATCGTTAACTGCTTTAAAAGACATATTTAAGGCATCTTCGAATAACTGTTTTTTTTGATTGTCTATCTCTGATTTCACCTGTTTTATATAACTGTCTAAAATTTTATCGGCAGATGCCTGCGCATTTTCTATAATGTTATTCTTTTCGATTTCGGCCTCTTTGATTGCTTCTTTTTTAATATCTTCTATTTCTTTCTTGACTTCCGCAAGGTTTATTTTGGCTCCTTCATAAAGTTCCTTAGCTTTTTTTTCATACTCTTTGGCTTTAGCTAAAGACGATTCTATGTCGTTTTTTCTTCTGCCGAAAAAGGGTGCGCCATATTTTACATATACGTAAGCAATTCCTATTGCCAGCAGGATCGTGTCGAAT
Organism: bacterium; assembly: GCA_021828255.1. Lineage (GTDB taxonomy): Bacteria > SZUA-79 > SZUA-79 > Acidulodesulfobacterales > Acidulodesulfobacteraceae > Acidulodesulfobacterium_A. Next base: position 18,235 of record JAKASB010000014.1, read on the forward strand.
ATCCGCCAAAAAATATTCATATATTTACTCTACTCTAAAATTTTTTTACAGATTAAATTTGCAAGTTCTTCAGACCTCGACTTATAATAATCAATTATCGACTTTTTTTCTTCGCCGAAATCTTTAATCGTGCCGTCTAATTTTAAAGATGCATCCTTTTTTGCAGAAGAAATAATCAGAACGGCTTCGGCTAAACCGTCATTGCGATAAGTTTCTTTTACTTTATTTACTTCAATTTTTAACTTCTTTTTTTCCTGCTCTGCGTCTTGGTTTAATTTATCTGCTAAGTCTTCGAAATGTTTTTGGTTTTCATTATTGGAACTTATAATTTCATTTCTCTTTTTTAAGATATCTCTTATAGGTTTAAATAAAAATAGATTTAAAAGATAGGTAAATATCAAAAATGCGGCGGCTTCAAATAAAAGCCCCTGCCACGTTATAATTAATTCCGTCATATGATATTCGTTTTTTTATATTTACTTTTTATTAATAAATGCTATTATTCTTTCAAGTTCTTCGCCGGAATAGAATTCTATTTCTATTTTGCCTTTTATTTCGGTTCCTTTGCCTTTATAATCAATCTTAACTCTTGTCTGAAGTTTTTCCAGCAATTCATCTTCATAGCTTTTAATTTGAGAAAATACGGATAAATCCTTTTTAGGCTTCTGTTTTTTCTTCTTTAATTTAAATTCTTTTACCCTGCGCTCAGTTTCACGAACGTTTAATTTTTCGTCTGAAATAGTGTTAAGGAGCATACCCGCTTCATCGTCCGAAAGACCGATAAGATTTCTTGCATGAGACGGGGTAATTTTTCCGTAAATAATTTCTTTTTTAATTTCATCAGGTAAAGAAAGAAGCCTTATCATATTAGTAATAGTAGCCCTATCCTTGCCTACTTTAACCGAAAGCTCTTCGTGCGTTAATTTATACTCCTCGACCAGCCTGAGATAGCAATTAGCTTCTTCGATAACGTTTAAATCCTGTCTCTGTATATTTTCTATAAGCGCAATCTCAAGGGCTAAAACGCCTGCGATGTCTTTAATTATTGCCGGAACTTTTTTAAAATTAAGCTCTCTGGCGGCTCTGTATCTTCTTTCGCCGGCTATTAAATCGTATTCGCCGTCATTTTTAGATTTAGCGACTATTAACGGCTGAATTATTCCGTTTTCTTTAATTGAATTTTTTAATTCCGCCAGCTTATCCTCGTCAAAATATTGTCTCGGTTGATATATGCCCGTATTTATTTTATCTATCTCTATTTCAAAAAAGGAAAACTTACTATCTAAGCCAGGCTGACCTTCATTTTGATTTAAAATATCCGTTAAAAGAGCTCCCAACCCCCTGCCTAATACGTTTTTTTTAACATGTTTTTCTTTTTTTTCCATATTTGTCCTTTTTACGCCGCCTTAGATAAAAATTCTTTAGTGAATTCAAGATAATAGACTGCTCCTTTCGAATTTATATCGTATAAAATTATCGGCTTCCCGAAACTTGAACTTTCGGAAAGTTTAATGTTTCTCGGTATAACGTTTTCGTAAATTTTTTGTCCGAAATATTTTTTAACCTCGCCTGCAATTTGATTTGTAAGGTTTGCTCTTCCGTCGAACATAGTAAACAAAACTCCTTCTATGTATAAAGTTTTGTTTAACCTTTGATTCACAAGCTTAATAGTCTGCATAAGCCTCGATATCCCTTCTAACGAATAATATTCGCATTGCATAGGAATTAAAACGCTGTCCGAGGCGGTAAGCGCATTAATGGTCAACAGTCCGAGCGAAGGCGGGGTATCTATAAAAATATAATCGTAGTCGTCTTTAACTTTATCTATTATGTTCTTTTTTAAAAAATATTCTCTTTCAGCCATGCTCACAAGTTCAACCTCTATCCCTGCAAGGTCCGACGTTGCGGGCATTACGTAAAGATTTTTCATTTGAGTTGCATATACGGCGTTAAAAACTTTAGACTCGCCTATCAAACACTCGTAAATTGTAGGATTGAATTTTTCAACTGTAATATTCAAACCGCTCGTAGCATTTGCCTGAGGGTCTGCATCTATTAAAAGGACCTTTTTCTCGTATGCAGAAAGACATGCGGCAATATTGACGGCAGTGGTAGTTTTTCCTACTCCGCCTTTTTGGTTGGCAATACAGACGACTTTAGACATTAAATTAACCCATAGGTAATTGTTTAATTAAGAAAAATTAATTGAAACAATTATATCATTAATTAAATTTATAAATCAAAATTTTTGTTTCACGTGAAACTTCACAATAACGCTATAAGCCTTCCGCAAATAAACCCGACAGCAGCAGCAGTTCCGCCGATTAAAACCATTTCGAAAGCGCTTTTAAACCTGCCCGTTTTCGTTACTTTTGCTTTAGCAAGACCGGTAACGGCAAGAACGATTATAGATAAAATGATTGAAGCCGCAATAGCGGTTAAAGAATGTTTAATAAAGAAAAACGGCAATAGAGGCGGCACGCCGCCGGCTAAAAAAGATAATCCGGTATAAGATGCTATTTTGAACGGATTTTCATAATAATCCTTGCTTATCCTCAGTTCATCCTGAACCATAAAATCGAGCAGTATTTTTTTGTCGGACATAAGTCTTTTAACTATCGGGTCTATTTCTGCTTTGGTAAAACCTTTATCCTGATATATTTCGTAAATCTCTTCTATTTCATGGTTTGGATTTTCTTTAATCTCTCTTGTTTCCCTATTAATCTCTTTTTGGTAAAATTCATTTTGGGATTTTGCGGCAAGATATGCTCCAAAAAACATGGAAACCGTCCCCGCTATAATTTCAGCCGTACCGGACATAAGGACTATTTTTAAGTTTATCAATGCCCCGGTTACGCCTGCAATAAATCCGACAGTCGTAACCAATCCGTCGTTAATTCCGAATACAAACTCTCTTATAAGTTTGCCTTTGGGCGTATGCCAGTCTTCATTATGAAATCTTTTTAACGGATCCAAATACCAGCCTCCTATTAACAAAATATAATAACTTTCAAACAAAGATTAAACCGATACCGATAGTCTTTTAATTACTCTGTCTTTACCGAGAAATTTAATGATTTTTAATATAGACGGTCCGTCTAATCTGCCGGTTGTCAATAGTCTTAATGTTTCATAACATTCTTTAACGGTTTTATGATTTTTTAAGGCGGTTTCTTTTATAGTATTTTTAGTGGAATTTTCGTTAAAATCATCTAAATTTTGAAGATTATTTAAAAGAGCCGACTTTAATGCGCCGTCATATTTAATTACGCCTAATTCTATTTTACTGTCTTCAAAAAATATCTCGGTCTCCTTTAGAATTTCTTTTACCGTCTTAAATTCATTTTTTAAAAAATCGATTATTTCTGTATATAAATTTTCCCCGTATGTTTCCTTAAGTTTTGTTAATATGGCACCGGCTTGAAATTTCTCCGTTAAGACTTTCATCAATTGTTCTACAGGCATAGCAGTCAGCCATTTTTCGTTTATATACCTTAATTTATCCTCGTTAAAAATTGCGCTTGAACCTTTTGCCTTTTTAATATCGAAAAGGTCTGCCATTTCTAAAATATTAGAAAATATTTCTTTTTCAAATATATCTTTTTTGCCGTCTTTATAGTCATAAACGGTAAAAGTATTGCCGGTTATAGCAAGATAATTTAATACGGCTTCGGGAAGATACCCTTCTTCTTTATAATATTTAATATTAGATGCCGTATCCCGTTTTGACATAATTTTTCCGTCCTTTCCGTATAAGAGGGAAATATGGGCAAAAGCGGGCGGCTCTTTGCCGATGGCTTTAAGGATAAAAATCTGTTTCGGAGTATTGCTTATATGGTCTTCGCCTCTTATCACGTGCGTTATCCCAAGGTCGCAGTCGTCTATAATAGAAGCAAAATTATACGTAAATCTATTATCTTCCGTTTTTAGGATAAAATCGCCGATAAGCTTTGGATTAAAAGAAAGACGCCCGTGAACTGCGTCGTTAAATTCTATAGAGTTAAAATTTGAATCCATTCTCAAAACTTGGGCTATATTTAAACGAATAGAAGGATATAATCCTTTTTCTTTAAAGCTTAAGCTTAATTTTTCTTTTTCGCCAGAGGAAAGATTAGCACATCTTCCGTTGTATATATATGGTTTTTTAGACCTAATTGCGATTTCTTTGGATTTTAAAATTTCCTCTTCGGTACAAAAACATTCATAAACAAGACTGTTTTCTTTTAAGGATTTTAGGTATTTTTCATAAATAGCCGCCCTTTCGGACTGCCGGTAAAATTCGTCCCAATTAATTTCAAACCACCGCAAATCGTCCAAGATAGCATATTCATATTCTTTTTTGCTCCTGACCCTGTCCGTATCGTCTATTCTTAAAATAAATTTGCCTTTATATTTTATGGCAAAAATATAGTTAAACAATGCCGTCCTTACGCCGCCTATATGCAGATTGCCCGTAGGACTCGGCGCAAAACGGACCCTAACCGGATTAGCCGAATTTTCTTCCATTCTACATGCTTTACTTAAGTTTTTATTTTTAAATATTTTTAAATTATTATATTATGGTCATCATGGACAGACCTTTTTTGGAGAACATTGTGTAATATCGGCAAACCGTTCCGAATATTACGACTAAAGTCAATATATAAACTCATAAGGCATAAGCCTTTCTCTTGACCAACGGATATATTTCAATAATTGATCGTTTATAAACTTTATATCTAGAAAATCAGGTTTATATAATTTACCGAACCATATTTTATAGCTTTTATGTTCGGTATGTGATTTATCCATCATTGCTTTGCAAAATTCATAGTAACCGGAAACCCCTCCAACGTCGTCGGGAGGGCATGCCATTTTGCCGGCAAGACACATAACGGGCAAATCGTATTGTTTTAATTTATAATTAGTTCTTTCGAGTATAACGGTATGGTCCCAGTAATCGCCGAAATCGTAAAGATATTCGAAAACAGCGCCTTTTAGTTTTACGAGGTCTTTTAATTTAAAAAATCCTTCTTCTAATATTTCGTCGCCTTCCTCGATATATTCTGGATCGGGTTCTTCGGTATATCTTCTCCCGTCTATTTTAAATTCGTGCAGGTGGGAATCATTAAAACCCATTACTATTTGTATGATATCATGCAATCTTTCTAAAGTAATATCGGACGGAACGATAAACCTCCGCCATATAACCGGTTTTATTTCTTTTAATTCTATCCGCAACACATAAGTTTTGTTTGCCATAGGAAATATAAGGAGTTGCGTTTACATTTCAAGTTTTATTCTGCCAGACGCAAATTCATGAATGAATGCCGCTATAAGAGTCTGATACGGTATAGTGGTTTCGGCGCTTTTCCTTTTTAGCATAAGATAGTCGTATTCCGAAATCCTGATATTAATATTTCTTTTCTTTTCAAGGAAATTTTCTGCGGCACTCAAAGCATATTCCTTTTCTTTGTCAATATCTTTGACCTTTACGAATTCTCCCTTTTCTATTTCTTTGAGTAATTCTTTTTCTTCCTTGTCCGGTTCAAAATCTAAATATTTATTCAATTTACTCTCCTCACAATACTTTATTATTTTTTTAAATATTTTTTAGTCATTTTTCTGTCCGGATATATGGTCTTTAAAAAAATAATATCCCCTTTTCTTATAAATGGAACAAGATAAGCATACCCGTTAAACTCCACGATATAAACCTTCTGATTTGGATACTTGTCTTTGTTGTTATGCTCGATAATATCAAGCAATTTTCCTTCATAAATGGCAGTAACTATATCTTCAAAACATATATCTCTTTCTTTTTTTAATTTTATATTTTTCTCGCTATTCCATTCAAATTCCATATACACATATTATATATACTATTAATATTAAATGTCAATTAATAAGTGTTTTTGCTCTCATTTGATACAAATAAAATTTATATTTATGATAAATTGATCCTTGTATAACATCAGTATTATAAATTAAATTATATATTTATATCGTATTTAGAAGAGTAACGGTGCTTAATTAAAGATTGATGTTTTATCGTTAAATTTTTGCTTGACAAATAACGCAGATGTATTTATTTTTACCTTTTGTATGATATAATTCATCAAACGCATGGTTTGATATATATTCGTTAACCTCCCGGGTTAGTTATTTTTTTGTTTTGATATCAATAATTATAAGATATTCAGGAGGTTTTTTGTTATTATATTGCATGTTTAAAATTTTAATCAGGAAGCCCCTCCCGAAAGGAAGGGGTAGTTCACACATGTAAAGTAAATCTAATGAGCGAAAAAACCCCTAAGGAAATATTTGTTAATAAAATTGCGGAATATTTCGAAAATTTTGGAATAATATCTGCAGGTAACAGCCTTGACAGTGAAAAGCTTGAAAAATTTTATATTTTATACAAAGAAGTTACCCAATGGAATAAAAAAATAAATATTACGGCAATAACAAGTGAAAACGAATTTATAAAAAAGCATATTATGGACAGCGCTTTTTTATTTAAGATATTTGATAAAAAGAAAAAATCTATAATGGATATCGGCTCGGGAGCGGGATTCCCCGGGATAGTCCTTAATATATTAAATCCGGCTTTAAATATCGTTTCAATCGAATCCGTTCTTAAAAAATGCAATTTCCAGAAAAATATTTCCAGAAAACTAAACCTACAGAATTTTAACTGCTTAAATTTAAATATATTTTCTTATAAAGACTTTAACGAAAGTTTAGACGCAATAACTACAAGAGCCGCTTTCAACGCAAACGAATTAATCAATTTAATAGAAAAATTAGACTTTAAAAAAAATCTTGATCTATATTTATTCTTGTCTACTCTAGACGAGGCGGAAAAAATTGCTGATTTTAAATATAAAGCTAAACTTATACAATTAGACAGAATATTATTTTATAAAACGGATTATTTAGATTTTAAAAACAAAAAAAACAGTTTCAGGCTGATAGCAAAATATACAGCCGCCTCTAAATAATTTAATTAAGCAGTGTTCACAAGTCATACCGCCAACTTCTATTTTAATTTCCTTCATTGTAACTCTCCTGATATATTTTGTTTTTTTATTTACCGTGATTATTCAAATAATTTAACATTTCGTCTAATTCGATATACAAATTTTCAAACTTACCTAGAATATCATCTAATTTAATATTTTCGTAATCTACAAAGCCGTTTTCAAATTTGGTTTTCATGAGGTTTGAAGCAAACAGAATGCAGTTTAATACGTATATAATCTGTTCCTTTTCGTCTTTTTCTCCAAACGATTCTTCCATAATTACTACCTCATATTAAGTTTATTTTTACCGAATATATCATACTTTACAATAGGATTTATTTTTTACCGATTAAAATAAATCTGTCGTCTTCTTTTAAGTCAAAATCTTTTTCAGGATTAATTATTATATCTTCGCCTCTTTTTATCCCTACTATAATTTCATCGCTTTTTTCTTTAAAATATTTCATCGCTTCATAAAATTTATTATTTATAACATCTTTAGGAACAGGTTTTTCAACCAGTCCTTCTTTAAAACTTTCGTCTAAAAGCTGGTCAAAAAATTTTGAAACACCCTGAAATTTAATAGACTCAATTAAAACTTTTGCCGAGAAAGACCCGGAAGAAAATACTTCGTTAACGCCTATTTCCATCAACGCTTTCTTTATTTCTTTTTTATGGATTAAAGCGATTATGTAAATGTCTTTATATTTAGCCCTGACGGCAATTGCAGAAATTAAAGAGGAAGAATCGTCTTCATCGGAAATAATACATATTTTTGCATTTTTAAGATTTGCTTTATCTATAATATTTTCATCCTTTATGCTCCCTTTAATAAATACCAGATGATTATTATCCACAGGAGCTTTATCTATGTCCGCAATTAATGTTACATTCCTGCCCTCTTTTAATATGCCTGCTAAAGAAGATTTTACTAAATCTCCGTAACCCAAAATAACGATGTGGTCGTTAAAAAAATGACTTTCCATTGTCCCGAAAATCCTCCCTATTTTAAAATCAAACATTATTGAAGTAATAGTAGCCAAAAATAATCCAAGGATGCCGATTCCTATTACCATAAGACCCATTGCAATAACTCTGCCTATGTTGTTTGTAGGCGTTACGTCGCCGTAACCGACTGTGGTAGCCGTTGTTATCGCCCAGTAAAAAGCCTTAAAAAAGGATATTTTTTCATAATAACTAAAAAGATATGAAAAGGCAAAAATAATTATGATTAGAATAAAAAGGACGCGGAACAGGTCGGACTTGTGCTTCGACGTTATTATGTTAAGTTTGCGAAAAAAATTTAAAAGAATGTTAAACATTTGAAATATTTCTTTTATTTTTAATAGTCCAGTTATGCAATATTTCAATCGCATCCGTCAGTTCTTTGCCGGC
>JAKASB010000095.1 GCA_021828255.1 bacterium
GAATATAACGCCTCTCATTAAAAAATAGTCGTCCGGATTTTCGTCGTCGGTCTGCGGAAATGCGCCGTAAGAAAGATAATTTTTTAGTCCTCCGCCTATTCCTTGAAGAGCTTCTTCTTTATAAAACTCTGCCGCCGTCAGCAAATCCGGTATATAGGCGTTATTTACAAAGTCGGTAATTTTGCTTATTCTGAATAAGATATCGTCCATTCTGTGCGGATCAATTATATCCACTATAGACGATATTCCGCCGACGATGCAGGTCTGAGGATGCGGGTCTTTTGCGCCGAGGATTGCTATAATCTGGGCGGGTATTCTTAAAACATTAAGATTGTCTAAATAATGCGAAGCGATTAAAAGATTTCCTTCAGGCGGGAGCTTATAAGAAGGATTGCCCCAGTAGCCGCCGGCAAACGGTCCAAGCTGGCCGGATTTAACAAAGTTGTTAAGCCTTGTTTTCACCTCTTCGAACCTTGCTAAGCTCGCATTATAAGGCGTTTTTGTATAGGCATATGCCAGATCCATAGTTTTCTTCGGGTCGGCTTTAAGCGCGGACACTATATCTACCCAGTCTAAACCTGCAAGCTGGTAAAAATGGACTAAATGGTCCTGAACCATCTGCGCGCCTTTTAATATATTGCGGGCAATTCTGGCATTTTTTGGCGGATGTATGCCGAGAGCGTTTTCAACCGCCCAAGTTGCGGCTTCGTAATGGGCATAAGTACATACGCCGCAAATTCTCTGAGCGAAAAGTCCCGCATCTTCGGGAGCCCTTCCGTTAAGTATAAGTTCTATGCCTCTGAAAAGCGTGCCTGAAGAATATGCTTCGCTAATTTCATTGCCGTTAAGAGTAGCTTCTATTCTGAGATGACCTTCTATTCTCGTAATAGGATCGACTATAATTTTTTTTGCCATATATCCTCCAAATATTTTTCATTATACAAAATAACCGGAAAGTTTTAATTATCTTTGGTGTTTTTACCATCGTTATTCTTATCGTTATTATTTTTCTTATTCAAATCCGTTTTTTCATTTTTAGACGGTGATTTTTTAGCCTCCCTTTTCTTTTTAACGCCGGTATATATAGCATGAGCCGCAATTCCGGCGCCCGCCGCTCCTAAAAGTGCCACGCCGAATTCATCGGTGGTGGCTTCGATTCCAGGAATTATAATCTTTGCATCCGCATTAGGCTTCTCAAACGGGGTCATTCTATCCCAGAATACGGGTTCCGAACAGCCTATGCATCCGTGTCCCGCCCGCATAGGAAAACTCATATCCTGATTGTATTCGACGATGGTGCAGTTATTCCAGGTAAAAGGACCCTTGCAGCCCATCATATATAAGCAGTATTGTTTTTTTGCCCCCACATCGCCCCATTGTCTGACATATTCGCCCGCTTCAAAATGTCCTCTTCTATAACAGTTATCGTGAAGCCTTCCGGAATATGCCCAGAGCGGACGCCCTATATTATCAAGCTGTGGGGCTTTTCCTACCAATATATATTCCACTAAAGTGCCTACGACATTTACGGGGTTTGCCGGACAGGCAGGGATATTTATAACCTGCCTGTTTGTAACGGAGCTAAGACCGACGGCCGAAGTAGGATTTGGGCGTGCTGCCGGTATGCCTCCGTAAGAAGCGCAATTGCCTATGGCAATTATAATGCCGGCATTTTTTGCCGTTTCCTTAACTATTTTTAAGCCGGTATCTCCTTTTGCCCCGATAGTGAGAAATTTTCCGTTAAGACCTGTCGGTATTGCGCCTTCAACGACAAGTATATATTTGCCTTTATCCTTTTTGACGGTTTCGACTCTTCTTGCTTCCGCCTGATACCCTGCCGGAGCCATTATAGATTCCATATAGTTCACGCTGACGTAATTAAGTATAATTTCGGCAGGCGTAGGATTTGCATTTCTTATAAAGGCTTCGGTATTTCCCATGCAGTCTGCCATATCGAGCCATATAAAAGGAGTTCTGGTAAGAATGTTTGCGGCTCTTGCTACTCTTGGCTTAAATATGTAAGGAAGCATTAATGCCGACGTCAGGAATGCGCTCCATTTAAGGAAATCCCTTCTTGAGACTCCATAGATGCCGAATATATTAGGAAGGTTTTCTTCTTTGTCTTTTTTATCGTTAAAATATTCTTTTTCGAGAGCGTCTAATCGTTTATCGACTTTTTTTAAAACTTCGCCGGGGTTCTTGGAGATAAATCTTAGAGGATCCCATTTGAAATCGGGATTCGGATTATTGCCGTTAGAATGGTTATCGTTGTCCATACAGCCTCCTAAATTAAATTATAAATAAATAAAAATAAATTTTATAAGTTAAAAAAGCAAATAGATGGGGATGCCATTGTCCACGAAAATAAAAAATTAAATATTTTTATTATATATTTGGCCGGCAAATGTTATATAATAAATTTATTTCTTTTATCATATCGCAAAAATACCAAATGTCAAATTAAATTTTTATTTTTTATGCATGAATTTTCTATAGCGCTTGAAATAGTCGATACGCTGGAAGAAAACGGATATTTAAACGGAGTAAAAAAGGTAAATTCGGTTAAGCTCGGCATAGGAAAATATTCCGGCATAGATAAAAATTATCTCGGTTTTGCATTTCAAAATTTAAACGACGAAAGATTTAAAGACGTTTTACTAGAGTTTATTCCTAACGATTCGGACGAAATAAAGATAAAGGAAATTTTGGTGGATTAAATTAAACTTAATTAAAAGGGGCGGCGTTTATGTTAAACTCTAACCGCGTTAACCGCGGAAGCGCAGGAGGAAGTGCAGGCAGAGGCGGCAGGTCTTTAACCGTTCAGAGAAATGCTCTGGAATCAAATGAGGTTATCGCTAAAAAAAATAAAGCGATATTCGGCAGGGCTTTCGTTATGAATTTTTTAAGCTCGCCCGGGTCGGGAAAGACCTCGCTGTTGGAATCAATAGCGCCGGTTTTAAAATCGGAAGGCCTTAGGGCGGCGGTTATAGAAGGAGACGTAGAAACGGATTTAGATAAACAACGGATAGATAATTTAGGCATTCCGGCATATCAGATTATTACAAACGGGACATGCCATCTCGACGCAAAAATGGTGAACGGTTCTTTAGGCAATCTGGATATAAAAGATGCGGACGTAATTTTTATAGAAAACGTCGGAAATCTCGTCTGTCCGACTTCTTTTAACCTCGGGGAAGATATGAAAGTCGTGGTGCTTTCTATAACGGAAGGGGACGACAAGCCTTTGAAATATCCGGCGGCTTTTTATAAATCAAAAGTAATGGTTATAAATAAAATGGACTTGCTTCCCGTGCTCGATTCGGACATCGCAAAAATAAAAGAAAATGCGCTGTCTATCAATAAAGACCTGATAATTTTTGAAACGTCGTGCAAAAAAAAACCGGACGGCGGCGTTGGCAATAAAGGTATTGAAGATTTGGTTTCTTTTATAAAGGAAAAAGTAAAATTAAAAGCCGAGGAGTTCCGAAAAATAGGCGGTAATATGTATTTTTAAAAATAATATATAAATTTATAATATATAAAACAAAATAAAAATATAAGATAATATATAAATTTAGCATATAAAAAGGTAATAATGAACATTTGCGCGGCGGGAGACGTTCATGGAAGAATAGATAAATTTTACCGGTGTATAAAAAAATTCGAATCGGAACTTAAAATTAATTTCGATGCCGTTTTGCAGGTCGGCGATTTCGGCATATGGATTGACGAGAATGACCATGACGGGGTTACCAAATTCCATAAAGGGACAGGCGATTTTCCGGCATGGTACCGCGAAAAGAAATCCGTTCCCGTTAAGACCTATTTCGTAAACGGCAATAACGAAGATTTTAATTTTCTTAATTCGGTAAAATTATCCGGAGATTTCGAGATTCTTAAAAATCTATTTTATATTCCTAACGGAACCGTAGCCGAGATAGAAATAGACTCAAATAAAGAAAAAGAGAGAAGCGGAAACAAAACTGCGGGCGGCGGCGGTAAAAACGGCAAGGAACGCCTTATCATTGCGGGTATAGGCGGAAAATACGATCCGGAACATTTCGGGCATAATGAGGCGGACAGATATTATACTAAACGTGAGATAGATAATTTATTGAGATATGCTGACGAAAATAAGGGAAAAGAAGACAAAAGCATAGATATTTTTATTTCGCACGACGCGCCTGAAGGCGTCCTTATAGAAGATAACGATAAAAACAGATATTATCCGAAAGCCGCAGGACTCAGGGAACTTATCTTAAAAATTAAGCCGAAGATTGTTTTTTTCGGTCATCATCACGGAATTTGCAAATCCGAAATAGAAGGAATACCTGTTTACGGGCTGAATGTTTTGGGTGAAAAAGATAGCTTGTTTGGCTTTAAAATAAAGGACGGCGCAATTAAAATTTTGGGAAAATATTGACTATTGACAATTTTAAAAAAATGTAATTAAATAATATAAAATTATTATATTATTCAGGTTTATCTTTTAGCGGGAATAGCTCAGTGGTAGAGCATCACCTTGCCAAGGTGGGGGTCGCGGGTTCAAGCCCCGTTTCCCGCTCCAT
>JAKASB010000015.1 GCA_021828255.1 bacterium
GGAGTGTTTCATGAAGGTTTTTATTACCGGCGGGACAGGCTTTGTAGGTTCGGTCGTAGCCGAAAAAATTAAATCTTCCGGTGCGTCCGTTGCTCTTTTGGAACGCAATAAAAAGAAAATTCCGCACTTAAAAGAGCTAGGTTTTGAAGTTTTTGAAGGAACGCTTGAGGAGAATGATGCCGTTAACGGCTTTTTGTCCACAAATAAATTTGACGCAGTAATAAATCTTATAGGAATAATAAGAAGCGTCCCCGGTTTTTCTTTTCAAAAAGTCCACGTAGATTACGTAAATATATTATTAGAATCGGCAAAGAAAAACGGAATAGACAGGTTCATTCATATGAGCGCTCTCGGTGCCGCGGAAAACAGCGATTCCGAATACTTTGCGACGAAATACGAAGGCGAATCCCTCGTCAGAAATTCCGGTTTGAAATGGACGGTTTTTTGTCCTTCTTTGATTTTTGGAAATAATGCGGGATTTTTCGACGACCTCATCAATTTAGTAGAAACAAGAGCGCTTGTCCCGATAATCGGAACCGGCGAAACCAAATTTGCGCCGATAGACGTATTTTCCGTTGCAGAAGCCTATAATAATTCCTTATACAATGAAAAAACCATAAATAAAGTATTTCAGCTGTGCGGCCCGGATACATACACGTTTGAGGATATGATAGATTTAATTATGGAAATTTCTCCGCCTAAAAAACTGAAAATTCATGCGCCGTCTTTTATAGCCGAAAAATCTTTGAATTTTATCGAAAAATTGTCTTCATCTTTATCTAAAGATATGCCTATAACGGCAGATCAGATTAGAATGCTTAAGTATGACAATATCTGCGGGAGCGATATGAGCGGACCGGATGAACTGTTCGGGTTAAAAAGAACGCATTTAAAAGACTGGCTTGAAGAATATTTAACCGCCGGAAAAACATAATACCATACATAATACATAATAAGATATGGAAGCAGAAAATGAAAAAATTTTAATAGTCCAGCTTGCCGACCCTGAAAAGGAACCGGAAAAATCGATAGCGGGCATTATATTTGCAAGAACGCTGGCGGTAATGGAAAACGAAATATACATATTCAGTATGGCAAGGTCTCCTTTACTTTATCTTAAAAATTTAGACAATAATCCTAATATAAACAAAGAATTTCGCAATTTAATAACCGAAAACTTAAACGAATTACTAAAATATTCGTCATCCGTCTCCGTTTATATCTGTTCCAAAAGTAAAGAACTTCTATCTTTAGACGAAAGTATGCTGGTAAAGCCGTTTCAAATTGCAGGTATGCTTACTTTGCACAATTTAAAACAAACCTCGGATCACACATATTTTTTTTAATTTTTCCGCCGCTCCTCCCGGTATTATTTTTAATCCATATAAATGTATTTATCCGTAAAAAATAATTTTTTTAAATTTGCTTGACTTTTAATAAAATCGATAATATTATTTAAGTGTGGTAAAAAGTGGTAGAAAGTGGTAAGCATTTAATTATATTAAAATAATAAACTTAAATAATTTATTTATTTTATGTTTAGCGGCAGATATAACCATTCGATAGACGATAAAGGCAGAATAAAGATTCCCCGAAAGATTAAAGATTCCTTAATATCGGTTTACGATAATACTACAGTAGTAATCACTAATCTCGATAAGTGCCTTGTCGCATATCCGCTTGAGGAATGGCGCAAATTGGAAGAAAAAGCTCTTAAACTTCCATCTATGCAAAAAGATGTTATAGAATTTTTAAGGTATTTCTTTTCAGGAGCCGAGGAAGTAGAACTTGATAAAATGGATAGAATACATATTCCGCAATCGCTTAAAATCAGCGGAAATCTTAATAAGGAAGCGGTTCTGGTAGGAATAATCAACAGATTTGAAATATGGGATAGAAATCTATGGGACGCAAACTTTGAAGGGGCAAAATTCAATTTCGAATCCATTGCGGCTACTATGTCGCAGATCGGTTTTTAGTATGTCTTCGCATATACCGGTACTTTTGAACGAAGCGCTGGATATTTTAAATATTAAACGGGGCAATATATACGTTGACGGGACGTTAGGCGGCGGAGGGTTTTCCGGGGAAATATTAAAAAGATTATCGCCGGGCGGGTTTCTAATAGGTATTGATAGAGATTATTCAGCCGTTGAAAATGCAAGGTCGGCATTAGAAAGAAAATTTGATAATAAAAATTTTAAGCTGATTCATTCAAATTTTAGTAAAATAGATGAAGTAGTAAAGGCTGAAGGGTTTACGGGTATCGACGGAGTAGTGCTGGATCTCGGGATAAGTTCTATTCAGCTTGAGGACGGCAGGGGGTTTAGCTTCAATGAAAATGGAAGCGGCAGCAGCGGCGGCTTAGATATGAGAATGGATAAGGAAAACGGCTTAACGGCCTACGATATAATAAACGGTTTCCCCGAAAAAACTATTGCCGACATCATATGGAAATTCGGAGACGAAAAATTTTCTAGAAGAATAGCAAAAAGAATAATAGGATACAGAAAAAATAAGCCGGTAGAAACGTCTTTGGAGCTGGCAGATATTATTAGGGGCGCCGTCTACAAAGGATATGGAAAATTTAAGAAATTTAAAACAGATCCTGCGACAAAAACATTTATGGCGTTAAGAATTTTCGTAAATAAAGAATACGATTCATTGACGGAATTTTTAGAAAAGCTTAGAAATGTTTTAAATAAAGGCGGCATAGCGGTTATAATTTCTTTTCACTCAGGGGAGGACAGGATAGTTAAACATTTTTTGAGAAATAATTTAGATTTTAAACCTGTAAATAAAAAACCTATAGTTCCGGGAGAAGAGGAAATAAAAATTAATCCGAGATCAAGAAGCGCAAAATTGAGGGCTTTTTATCATGTCTAAGATAAGACCTTATTTTATAGTTCTGGCGATTATTCTGACCATTCTGGGTATTTTTTACGTATGGACTACAATGGAAAGCATAAAACTTGGTTACGATATCACTAAACTTAATAATATTAAATCAAAATTAGAACATAAACATAAAGAACTCTTAATTAAAAAAACGGCTTTAAGCTCTCCTTCGAGGATTTACGGCATTGCAAGGAAAATGGGTTTTATTTATCCAAAAGAGGGCGAAATTATAATGGTCCATGATTAGAGTATGGAAAACGACTTTAAAACTGAGAATGATATTTGGTTTTATCGTAATTCTAATTTTTGGGGGATTATTGATAAGCAGGGCATTCGACCTTCAAATAATCGAGGGTCACGGATTAAGGCTGCTTGCCCGCGAGCAGTTTCATACAAAAGTATATTTTACTCCAGAACGCGGCAATATTTATTCTTCTAACGGGAGCATACTTGCGGCAAGCGTTAATGTGCCCGGCATTGCCGTTGACCCTTTAATGGTCGGGCATAAACTCAGAAATGCAGAAAAATTATCTAAAATAACGGGAATCGGTTACGAAAAGATAATTAAAATATTAAACCGCGGAATTCAATTTGCATGGATTAAAAGGAGGGTATCCGGGCAGACGGCAAAAGATGTCGAGAAACAGGGAATAGGCGGGGTTATTATAGTAAAACAGCCGGTAAGGTATTATCCTAACGGGACTCTATTAGCTCATGTTTTAGGATTTGTCGGAATAGACGATAACGGCTTGTCCGGAATAGAATATAAATACAATAATTTTTTAAAGGGCAATAAACGCGCATTAAAGATTTTGCACGACGGTTTAGGACAGTATATATTTATAAGAGGTTTCGGACTTAAAAAGGCAACGCACGGAGACAATATTTATTTAACGATTAATAAACAGCTTCAGTTTATAACGCAGTATTATTTAGACAAGGAGGCAAAGGCGGCTGATTCCAAAGGCGCTTTCGCAATACTTATGGATCCAAATACGGGGGCGATTCTTGCTATGGCGGATTATCCCGATTTTAATCCGAACTATTACTGGAAGTATTCTGCAAGATACTGGAGAAATAGAGCAGTTACGGACGATTTTGAACCTGGTTCCACTATGAAGCCGTTCGTGGTTGCCGCCGCTCTTTCCGAAGGGCTTGTCAAACCGGATACTATAATCGATTGTCGTCACGGAACATACAATATAGACGGCATAACCGTTAATGACGTAGAAAACTGGTTCGGCAGGTTTTCCGTCAATCAAATAGTTGAATATTCAAGCAATGTCGGCGAATGCCAAATAGGCATGAAATTTAAAAAAGCACAACTTTATGGCTGGTTTAGCTTATGGGGATTTGGTCATACTCCCCGTGCCGGACTTCTTGGAGAAGCTAATGGCATAATAAGACCTTTAAATGAATGGTCGGAGGTCGGTCCATGTGAAATGGCATTCGGACAAGGTATAAGCGTTACAGGACTTCAAGAAATAGTGGGACTTTCGGCAATAGCAAACGGCGGGCGCACAGTAAAACCTTATATTATTAAAAAGATTGTAAATGCATACGGAAAAGTCATTTATAAAGCAAAGCCCAAATATTTAAGAAGAATAATAACCCCTAAAGTAGACAGGGAAGTTAAATATATGATGAGATTAGTCGTTAAAGGAGGCACCGGGCAGTATGCAAAGCTCATAGATTTTAAAGTTTCCGGAAAAACAGGGACGGGACAAATTGCGGATCCAAAAACAGGGAAATATTATAAAAACAAATACACGGCATCTTTTATGGCTTTTGTTCCATATAGACATCCAAAGTTAGCAATGATAGTAGTTCAGCAGGAACCGTCCAAAATAAGTTATTACGGCGGGGCCATCAGCGCGCCTGTAGCGGGCAGCGTATTTAGAAATGCTTTAAACATATTAAATATATATCCAGGTAGGAGCGCTTACATAAAACAGCTGAAAACGAGAGCAAACGTCAATGATAATTCTTTAGCTTTAAACCCTCAAAATATGATTAACCCTTCCTCTGCCAATAGTGAAAGCCTCCTAATAAATGATTCCGGAGTAATGCCGAATTTAAAAGGCGATACTATTCGTCAGGCATTAAAGATTTTAATGAAATATAAACTTGCCGTAAAAATCAGCGGAAGCGGATATTTATATTATCAGAGTGTTAAACCGGGAACGAATACCGATAAGGGGAAAGTCATAGTTTTAAAGTTCAAACCCGAAATGTATAAATATAATATGTCGGATTTAAAGAGCACAAAAAAAAGTAAAAAATAAAATCTATGAATATTAGAAATATTATAAAAGATAACGATTTAATATTATCGGTGCATGGAAGGACTGATGTTGATATTGCCGGAATATCCAATGATTCCCGCAAAATAAAAAACGGGTACCTTTTTGCCGCGAGAAAAGGAGTTAATGTAGATTCCAATATTTATATAGAAAAAGCCGTATCTAAAGGAGCTTTCGCGATATTAACCGACGATTCGAAAGTTATAAAAAAATTTGAAAATGAAGACATTTCCGTAATATTTGCAAAGGATGCTTTAAAAGCATATGCGGTTATTTCTAAAAACTTTTTTAACAATCCGGCGGAAAAATTACAAATCATAGGCGTTACCGGAACAAACGGAAAAACGACCACGACGTTTTTAATAAAATCTATTTTAACGGCGTCGGGAAATAGCGCAGGCCTGATAGGAACGATAGATTATGAAATAGGCGGCAATATTGCCGAATCTAAAAATACCACCCCGGATGCGTATGAGCTTAACCGAATGTTTGCCGAAACAGTTAAATCAGGCAGCGGTTATTGCGTTATGGAGGTTTCCTCCCATAGTTTGGCGCAGGACAGAGTTTACGGAGTTCCTTTCGATATTGCGGTTTTTAATAATTTGACCCGCGACCATCTTGATTATCATGAAAATATGAATAAATATTATGAAACTAAAAAAAAGCTTTTTTTTGAAATATTATTAAAGAGCTCCAAAACAAAAAAATTTGCCATAATAAATAATGACGACTCCTACGGAAAAAAACTCATAGGCGAGTTAAAAGACGAATTAAAAAAGGAAGATAAAATCAATCTGCTTACATACGGATTGGGCGAAAATTGCGATATATCCGCTCAAAACATAAATTATTATAGAAACGGCTTAAAATTAGACATTATTTTTCCGGACAAGAAGAAAATAAAAGAAGTCCATTCTAATCTTATCGGCAGCTATAACGTTTATAATATACTTGCCGCAGTTTCCGCGGCATATGTTCTTTCCGTAACCGGCGACTTTATAATTGCGGGAATAAAATCATTAGTTAATGTTCCGGGCAGGGTCGAAAGGGTAAATACCGGAAATACCGCCTCACCATTGATTTGTGTAGATTATGCTCATACCGACGATGCGCTTAAAAGGGTGCTCTTAGCCTTAAGGGATATAGGCGGCGGGAGGCTTATAAGTGTTTTCGGATGCGGCGGCGACAGGGATAAAGGAAAAAGACCGCTGATGGGCATGCATTCTACGGATATAGCCGATATCAGCATAATTACCTCCGATAATCCGAGAAGCGAAAACCCCTTATCTATTATCAAAGAAATAGAATCAGGCATAAAAAATGCTTCATTCATAAATAAAGATAAAGGCGGATTAAAAACCGGAACAGCGGGACATGTTTATACTATTGAGGAAGACAGGGCAAACGCAATAAAACTTGCGCTTTCCGTAGCATCGGAAGAAGACGTCGTTTTAGTTGCCGGCAAGGGGCATGAGGATTATATGATAGTCAAGGAAAACAGATATCATTTCAGCGATAAGGAAGAAGTACTAAAATATTATGAAAATAGAATATAACTTAACGTTAGACGAAATTTTAAGCTGTACAGACGGGAAAACCGTAATTTTAGGAGACGGAACGGGACCTTTAGTTTTTAACGAAATATTTACCGATTCAAGGGAAGATTTTTCGAGAAATGCCGTATTTATTGCATTAAAAGGAAAAAACTTTAACGGCGAAGATTTTGTAGGTGCGATTTTTAAAAAAGGCGGATACTGCGCCATAGTTTCTTGGGATTTTCTCAATAATCACGATATATCGATATATTCCGATAAAATTATTATAGCGGTTGCGGATGCCGCAGATGCCCTTGGAAACATTGCAAAATTATATTTAAGCAAGTTTAATTTAAAGAAAAAAATAGCTATAACCGGTTCCTGCGGAAAAACTACGACAAGGGAAATGGCGTTTGAAATGTTTTCTTTAAAATACGGCAAGGAAAAAATTCTTAAAAACGATTATAATTATAATAATTTAATAGGAGTCCCCAAAACTATTTTTGAATTAAATGAAAACCATGAATATCTTATTTTAGAGATAGGAACAAACAAAAAGGGGGAGATAAGAAGACTTTCGGAAATTATAACTCCTGATGTCGGAGCGATTACGAATATAGGCAAATCTCATCTTTTGGAATTTAAAAATCTTGAAGGAGTTTTTGAAGAAAAGATAGAACTTGCTTTTAATCTTAAAAAAGATTCGTTTCTGATAATAAATGCCGACAATGAAATGTTGTCCACTAAATATAAATATAAAGATTTGCCGGAGGTAAATATTTTTTCGTTTGGATTAGGAAAGCAAAGAGATTTAACGCCGGATATTTTGTGCGAAAACATTGATATACACAAAGGAACGGGTAAAGCAGTTATAGAACTTTCTTTTAAAGGGGGAAAATATTCCGCAAATATTAATTTTTGCGGAATACATCTGGTTTATGATCTTCTGTGTGCGCTTTCAATAGCTGCGGTTTGCGGGATTGACATCGAAACCGGATTAAAGGCAATGGAAGGTTTTATGCTTCCGCCTGGAAGAATGCAGGTAATTTCAAATTATACAGGCGGATATGTATTAATAAACGATTCTTATAATTCAAATCCAGATTCTCTTAAAGAGGCGTTAGGTTATATAAAAATAAATTACGAGGACAAAAAAAAGATATTAGTTTTAGGAGATATGCTGGAACTTGGGGATTTGACCGAAAGCGAACATATTGAAACGGGACGCAATATCAGCAATTTTGCCGACTATATATTTTATAAAGGGGATTATTCAGGTGATATAAAAAAAGGACTCGAAGAAAAAGGGTTTATCGGTGAATTTTTTATAATCAAAGGTAAAGATGCTTTTAAAGCTGCTTTTAAGAAATTGGATAAAAAAAATAGCGTTATATTGGTCAAAGGTTCTAGAGGAATGAAACTTGAGGAATATTTTGAAGAAGAAATGAGAGGTGAATAAAATTACTTATGTTAAATTTTAATATCGATTTTTTCAGATATATTACATTCAGGTCGTCCTATGCAATAATTTTATCGTTAATATTATCTATAGCATTCGGGAAAATATTTATTAGAATGTTAAAAAAGATGAAAATAGGTCAGGTCGTAAGGGAAGACGGTCCTAAATCGCATATAAACGAAAAAAAAGATATTCCCACTATGGGAGGTCTTCTGATATTATTCAGCGTCATAATTCCGGTATTATTGCTTACGAGGCTTTATAATTTTTACCTTTATATGGGCATATTAACCCTTTTAGGATTTGGACTTATCGGCTTTATCGATGATTTTTTGAAAGTTGGGAGACATTCTTCTAAAGGATTAAAAGGCAAATATAAATTCGGCATTCAAGGCTTAATCGCCCTTTTTGTTTCCGCTATATTATATTTTCACGATAAATCTTTAGGCATAGTAGTTATTCCGTTTGTTAAGGATTATTATCTGAGTCTCGGTCCATATTTTATAATTTTTGCGGCGTTTATAATAGTCGGTTCTTCAAACGCCGTTAATTTAACCGACGGTCTCGACGGGCTTGCAATAGGGGTTTTTGCCGTTTCTATAGCGGGGTATCTTATATTTTCTTACGCAGCTTCCAATTATAAGTTTGCAAGTTATCTATCCATACCTTATGTGAAAAATATAGGCGAAATAGTTATTTTATGTGCTTCCCTATTCGGGGCTTCGATCGGCTTCCTGTGGTTTAATTCTTATCCTGCATCGGTTTTTATGGGAGATACCGGCTCGATATCTCTGGGGGCTATTCTTGGATACGTAGCCATAGTTTCCCGGCAGGAAATACTTCTTGTTATAGTTGGCTTCGTATTTGTTATAGAGGCGTTAAGCGTTATATTTCAGGTGGGTTCTTATAAACTGCGGAAAAAAAGAATATTTAAAATGGCGCCAATCCATCATCATTTTGAAATTGAAGGCATACCGGAGTCTAAGATAGTAATAAGACTGTGGATTATTTCATTGATATTGACTATATTTGCTCTTTCGACGCTAAAGTTGAGGATTTTCTGATGAGCACTCTAATTTTGGGTTATGGGAAAACCGGCAAAGCGCTTTACGATTATATCCTAGGCGCAAATGATTACGGCAAAGACGAATTAGTTTTAATATACGACGATACTGCTGAAAGTATCTGTTTGCCCAGCAAAAACGCTTTGTTTTTTAATACGACAAACGAGAAAATTTTATTCGGCAAATATTTTGAAAATATTGAGCGGTGTATAGTAAGTCCAGGAATAGAAAGAAATCATAAAATTATTTTAAGGCTGAAAAAACATAATATTCCCGTTTATAGCGAAATAGAATTTGCCTATAATGAATTAAAAAATAATTCAAAAATAATTGCAATTACCGGAACAAACGGAAAAACCACGGTGGCAACCCTCTGCAAAAGTGCGGTAGATAAAGCTGGTTTAAGTAGCAAAACGTTCGTCGGAGGCAACCTTGGAGTTCCTTTTATTTCGGGCATAAAGGGTTATAAAGATTTTATTCTGGAAATATCTAGTTTTCAACTTGAATGGATTTACGATTTTAAACCGGATGTTGCGGTTTTACTTAACATTGAGGATGATCATTTAGACAGATACAAAAACTTTGACGAATACAGGCTTACAAAATATAAATTGTTTAAAAACCTTAAATACGGTGATGTTGCCATATTAAATTATGACGATTGCAATTCGTCTATTTTAAAAGGCGTTATAGGTTCAAATGCCGTTCTATATGGATTCGACGAAAATAAATGTGATGTTTACTATAAAGATGATGCCGTTAATCTAAGACTTAAGGATATTTGCGGCTTTGATGCTTCTATATCTTTAAAAAACGTA
This sequence comes from bacterium, assembly GCA_021828255.1. Taxonomy (GTDB): domain Bacteria; phylum SZUA-79; class SZUA-79; order Acidulodesulfobacterales; family Acidulodesulfobacteraceae; genus Acidulodesulfobacterium_A. Next base: position 10,078 of record JAKASB010000015.1, read on the forward strand.
AAAGATAAAAGAAAATTTGTTATAGAAGATATGATGGCAGCCGTCTGTTCATTAATGTTATACGGTATTTCTCCAGATATTATAGTATCCGCGTTCGAAGAATATAAGCTCCTTGAGCACAGGGTTGAATATATCGGAAATATCGGAAATATAAAATTTTACGACGATTCAAAGGCTACCAATCCGGCTGCGGTAATAAGCGCCCTTCAATCATTCGGCGGGGACGATAATAAAAAAAACAAGAATATAGTTCTTATATTGGGGGGCAAAGATAAGAGATTTAATTACGAATGTATGATTCAACCGATGAAAAATAGCGTAAAAGCCTGCGTTTTGATGGGTGAAACAAAAGATATTTTGCGTGATACCTTGCAGGGTCACATAGATTTGATGACGGCGGACGATATGGAGGATGCGGTTAAAAAGTCGTTTGATTATTTAATAAACTATAATTATAAAGCCGGCGCAGGGGCCGTTCTCCTGTCGCCGGCCTCTTCCAGTTTCGATATGTTCAAAGATTACAATGAAAGAGGAGATGTATTTAAAAAATGCTATCAGAAATTAAAAGACAATTTTTCAGGTAAAATATGATCAACTACGGAAAGATCTTTATAAGAAAATACGACATAACTTTATTTTTAACCGCTATACTGCTTATAGCTCTGGGACTTGTTATGGTTTATTCGACGAGCGCAATGATTTCTATAGTCCAATATGGCGTAAGCTATCATTTTATTATAAGGCAGGGTATTGACGTTGTAATATCGGCATTTTTTATATGGTATTTAATGCATAACGACTATCATATTTTAAAATCGTTTTATAAGATTATTTTATTAGGGATAATAGTTTTAATGGTTCTGGTGTTTGTTCCCCATATAGGTATCGATGCCGGGGGCTCGAGAAGGTGGGTAAATTTCAAGATTTTTAGCATACAACCCTCCGAATTTTTAAAATTTTTTTTTATAGTATATTTGGCAAATTTTTTAGAGAAAAAAAAGGATATATTGGATAATAACCGTTACTCGCTGATATTTATCAGCCCGTTTATATTTATGGTATTTTTAGATATTTTACTTTTAAAGGAGCCTGATTTCGGGACAAGTTCTATTCTATTTCTTATAACATTAATAATGTTATTTGCGGGCGGCGTATCCCTTATCTATCTTTTTGCCGTGGCGGCTTTAGGGAGCATTGCGGCATATTTTCTTATTTTTACCGTAACATACAGAAGAGATAGAATACTCGCATTTCTTCACCCTTTTCACGATAAATCGGGGATAGGTTTTCAAATAATACAGTCTTTGTATGCATTTGCAAGGGGTGGTCTTTACGGGGTAGGATTAGGTAACGGAAAAGAAAAATTATTTTTTCTTCCCACCCCGTATTCGGATTTTATATTTTCTACCGTAGGAGAAGAACTTGGCTTTCTAGGCGTGCTTATATTTATTCTTCTTTATATGATATTAGCATACAGGGGATTAAAAATTGCGATACACGCGCCGGATCTTTTTGGAACGTATCTTGCATACGGAATTACCTGTCTTATCGCATTAAGCGCTTTCATAAATATCGGCGTGGTTTTGGGTTTACTGCCTACAAAAGGGCTTTCTTTACCTTTCATAAGCTATGGCGGCAGCTCTTTGCTTGCTTCATGCATAGGGATAGGGATTTTGCTTAATATATCTTCTCAAAGTCTTAAGGGGAAAAATATATAGATGAATCTTATAATTGCGGGTGGAGGAACGGGCGGACATTTGTTTCCAGGCTTAGCGGTTTATAAAAAATTAAAAAGTTTAGACGGCGGAATAAAAGTTTATTTCATAGGAACGGAAAGAGGGATAGAAAATAAGATTAAAGACGAATACGGTTTTGAATTATTTACAATAAACGTTAAGGGATTTTCGGGAAAAAGTTTTATGAATAAATTAAATTCTTTAATAGGATTGTTTACCGCGGCAAAAAAGGTAAATTCTATTTACCGCAATATAAAGCCGAATTATGTTCTGGGATTAGGAGGTTATATCTCTTTCATTCCACTTATTACGGCAAAATTAAAAAAAATAGAATGCGGACTTATGGAGCAAAACGTGATACCCGGACTTTCTAATAAAATACTGGCATTTTTTGGAATAACTGTTTTTGCCTCTTTTGAAGAAACGAAAAAATATTTGCGGTTTTCCCGTGTTATAGCAACGGGAAATCCCGTCAGAGAAAAAATTTTTGAACTAGCCGTATCGGAATCAAGCAAAAAAAAAGAATTTACAAACAAAAAAAATTTAAGCATATTTGTTTTTGGGGGATCCCAGGGCGCATCGTCTCTTAATAAAGCGGTTATGAATATGTTGTCGTTACTCGATGAAGAAATATTAAGCAATATAACCTTATATCATCAAACAGGAGAATACGATTTAGAAAAGGTTGAAAATTTTTATAAGAGCAGCAAAATCGGCAGATACGAAGTTTTTTCATTTACCAATAATATTGAACATTATTATTTATCAAGCGATATAGTTATATGCAGAGCAGGAGCAGGCACGTTATCCGAACTGGTTTTATTAAGAAAACCGGCAATTTTGGTGCCGTATCCCTTTGCTGCGAAAAATCATCAGGAAAAAAACGCTTCCGTGTTTTCAAACAAAGGGTGTTTTAATATGTTCAAGGACGATGAAAATCTTTCAAAAGAATTATTACAAACAATTCGTAAAATATTTTATAATAAAGATTTATTAAAATATATGTATGAAAATTTAAAAATGTTTACCATTAAAGATTCCGCTTTAGAAATAGCAGGCATAATATTAAATAAAAAAAATTCAATAAAAAATAAAATTTAAACTTTAATTTAAGGAGCGCAAAATGAAAAACGGCGTCAAAAAGATTCATCTTATCGGTATCGGAGGTTCCGGCATGAGCGGTATAGCGGAGGTTCTCATTAATTTAGGCTATTCTGTGACAGGTTCCGATATAGAAAGCAGTCGGACAATAGAAAAAATTGAATCTATCGGCGGCAAGGTTTTCATCGGACACAGTTCCGAAAATATTAAGGAGGCGGAGGTTGTAGTTTATTCTTCGGCAATTCAGGAGAATAATCCTGAGCTTATAGAGGCTCGAAGCAAAAAACTTACAGTACTAAGGCGTGCAGAGATGCTTTCGGAACTGCTTTCCTTAAAAAAGGGGATTGCTATTGCAGGTTCCCACGGCAAAACGACCACCACGTCTATGATATCGTCTATACTTGGAGAAGCAGGGGTTGACCCCACCTTTGTCGTAGGCGGAAAGGTTTTCGGCCTAGGTATGCATTCAAAGGTAGGCAAGGGTGATTATATGGTCGTTGAGACAGATGAAAGCGACGGTTCTTTTTTAAAGCTTAAGCCGGATTATTGCGTCGTTACTAATATTGATTACGAGCATCTGTGTTATTACGGGAACATAGAAAATTTAAAAAAATCGTTTATAGATTTTATAAATAACATTCCTTTTTTTGGTTTTGCAGTTTTATGCGCAGATAATCCTATATTAAGTTCCATTTTTACAGAAATAAATAAAAAATATTTTACCTACGGGATAGAACAAAAGGCAGATTATTATGCTTTAAATATATCGTTAGAAAAAAATTCGTCTTCTTTCGACGCATATTCAAGCGAAAAACTCATAGGAAAATTCAGTTTACCGGTTCCTGGGATACACAATATTCTAAATGCTCTTTCTGCTATCGTTATGGCTAAAGAGTTAGGAATAAAAACGGAATTTATACAAAAAGCCCTTAAAAATTTTCACGGCGTCGAAAGAAGATTCCAGATTAAAAAATCTAACGACAGGCTCATAATAGTTGACGATTATGCGCATCATCCGGTCGAAATAACGGCTACCCTAAAAGCCGCTAAAAACTGGAACAGACAAATAGTCGCCGTTTTTCAGCCGCACAGGTATTCAAGAATGAAAGACTTAATGGACGATTTCGTAAGTTCCCTTAAGCTTGCCGATTCCGTTATTATAACGGACATTTATTCCGCAGGGGAAATTGAAATAGAAGGAGTGTCGTCTATGGCATTATTAGAAAAGATGAAACGGGAAGGTTATAAGAACGTCTTTTATGTTCCAAACAGGAAGGATATAAAATCTAATTTGAAAAATATGTTAAGAGGCGGAGAAATGGTAATATTTCTCGGGGCAGGCGATATAACTAAGAGCTGTGACGATTTTGTTCACAGCAGAACCAATGGCAGAAAAATACCCCAAATTAATTTTTAAAATTATATTTTCATTTTATTGTGAATAAAAATGAATAAAAATAGATACGCCGGTTTATTAAACGGATTAAAAGCATCTAAGGTGGAGTTCCTCGAGAACGAAAGCATGTCGGCATATTCCTCTATTAAAATAGGAGGCTTGACCGATTTAATCATATTTCCGAAAAATGAACGTGAGCTGGTTTCCATTATAAATCTGCTTAAAGTCAATTCATGCGGTTATTATAATTATATTATAGGCAGAGGAACTAACATCCTTTTTAAAGACGATAGAATTTGCCTGCCGGTTATTTCTTTCAAAAAATTTAATGCAAATTTATCGGAAAACAAAAAAAACAAATTGGAAATTGTTTTAGAGGTCGGTGCAGGTATGCCGCTGTCAAAAATTTTAAATCATGCTATGAAAAACAATATGGGCGGATGTGAATTTTTTTACGGTATCCCGGGTACTTTGGGCGGAGCTGTCAAAATGAATGCCGGTTCAAAAGAAAGCGTGATAGGAAACATTACCAATGCTATAGAAATTATTACAGATGAAGGATTAAAATATATTATTAAGAAAAACGATTTGAAATTTTCATACCGCAATTTAGATATTAACGGTATTAAAGATAATTATTTTATTACCAAGGCATATTTGAAACTTTATAAAGCGTCTGAATCAAAGATAGCGGAGAATATTCAAATTTTCAAAAAAAGAAAGTCGTCACAGCCTCTCGGCGATTTTTCCCTCGGCTGTATTTTTAAAAATCCACCCGGCGTTTCTGCCGGAGAGATCATAGAAGAAATAGGTTTTAAGGGATTTTCTAAAGGCGGCGCTTTTGTTTCGGAAAAACACGCTAACTTTATAGTCAATAAAGGCGGCGCAAAACCCGATGATATTATATCCTTAATAAAAATTATTCAAGAAAAGGCGCTATCTCATAAGGGCATAAAACTAGATATGGAAATAAAAATAATTTAAAACATATGAGTTAGAATTACTTATTTATATGCGTGATAATATTAAAAACTTTAGAATCGGTGTTTTAGCAGGAGGCAGGTCTGTGGAAAGGGAGATTTCTATTAAAACTGGAAATGCCGTTTTCAATACGCTTAAAGCAAACGGATATAACGTAATAATTTTCGACTTAGACGAAAATTTTGCCGAAAATTTAAAAAATATAGACGTTTGTTTTATTGCCCTTCACGGAACGTATGGAGAAGACGGGAGAGTACAGGGCGCTCTCGATGTATTCGGCGTTCCATACACCGGTTCAGGAGTTTTAGCAAGCGCGCTTGCTATGGATAAAATAAAATCAAAAGCATTATTTAACTTTTACGGATTAAAAACACCGCAGGGAATTACCGTTAAAAGAGGAGAAAATGAAGACGCTCTGAAGAAAAAGCTTAAGCAGATTGAGCCGCCCTATTTTATTAAACCTAATTCTTCCGGTTCCAGTATCGGATGCGGCATCGTCCTCGATCCTGAAAAAGAGCTGATGAATACATTAAACAATGCCTTTAAATATGACGATGAAATATTGATAGAAAAAAATATAAAAGGAAGGGAAATACAGTTTGCCTGGGCGTTCGGAAAGCCGCTCGGCTGTGTGGAGGTTAAGCCGAAGGATTTTTTCTATTCTTACGATGCAAAATATACTAAAGGAAAGACGGAATATTTAGTTAATCCCGAGCTGACAAAAGAAGAATATGCGGAATGCGAATCGGCTGCCGTCAGGGCAAATGAAATTATAGGATGCCGCGGAATTTCGAGAACCGACATTATACTTTCCGGCGAGGGTAGCGCATATATTCTTGAACTCAACACGCTTCCGGGTTTGATGGAGTTAAGTCTTGTTCCTATGATTGCCGGGAATAAGGGGATAAGTTTTAATGAATTGGTAGAAGACATAATAGAAGATGCAATTCTCAAAAAAGAAAAACAATAAGAAAACCAAAAAGTATTTTTTAAATTTGGCTTACGTGTCTGCGGCAATTATTTTAATATCTGCGGCAGGTTATTTCGGACATAAAGTATATAATTATTTATTTTTTAAAAAAAAGGTATTTATCCTTAAAAAGATAAGCGTAATGGGAAAAGATATAACCTATAGAGAAAAAATTAAAATTATAAAGCAATCTAAACTTAGCAAAAATGAAAATTTAATAGACGTTAATTTAAAAAGGGTTTCAAGATTAATCGCATCCGATAGATGGATTAAAGACGTTACGGTTTACAAGAAATATCCCGATAAGATTGTAATAGTTTTAAAAAAAAGGAAAACATTTGCAATGATAGTATATAAAAATAACCTGTATTATATAAGCCCAAGCGGATATGTCATAGGCAGGGCTGATTACGCAGGAGGTTATAATTATCCTGTTATTACCGGTTTAAATGAAGATAATGCATATGGTTATTTTAGGAAACTGAGGAAGGCGCTATACTTTTTAAAAATTGCAAAATATTCTATCGTTTCTAATATTATCAGTGAAGTACATATAGAGAAAGATAATGGAATAGGGGTTTATACCGATAGCGGATTATATATAAAGTTTGGGATGGACAGGTATAAAAACAAGCTTGAAACGCTTAAGAAACTATTTTACGAAATCAACAGGCTTCATATTAAGTATAAGCCTTATATTAACTTAGAATATAAAAATGAAGCCGTTATAAAGGTAAACAAGGGTTCGAGGGTATTGCCGGCAAATTATAAAAATATCGTTATACCGCCTGATATCTTTAAATAAGATATAGAAATGTAGAAATGCGGAAATAGAAATAGAGGTTAAATTGGAAAAGAATAATAACATTTTTGTAGGATTAGATATCGGAACAACCAAAGTGTGCGCTATAGTTGCCGAAGCCAAAAACGATTCTTTAGAATTAGAAATAATAGGAGTCGGTACAAGCAACTCTGTCGGTATTAAAAACGGCGTCGTTGTTAATATAGAAAATACGGTGGAATCTATCACTAAAGCCGTCGAAGATGCCGAGCTTATGGCGGGCTATCAAATTCAAGAGGCAGTGGTAGGGGTTGCCGGTTCACATATACGCGGTTTCAGTTCCCGCGGAATAGTAGCCGTTAAAAGCAGGGAAGTAACGCAACAGGATATAGACAGGGTAATATCCGCGGCTAAAACTATGTCGATACCTATGGACCATGAGGTTATACATGTTATCCCTCAGGGATTTACCGTGGACGATCAGGATGATATTAAAAATCCTATAGGCATGAGCGGTTTAAGGCTTGAGGCGAGCGTCCACATAGTTACTGCTTCAAGTATAGCGGCGCAGAATATCGTGAAATGCGTTAATAAAGCCGGAATCGACGTTTCGGAAATAGTCTTAGAGCAGATTGCATCAAGCGAGGCGGTTTTAACCGAAGACGAAAAAGAGCTTGGAGCGGCGCTTATAGATATCGGCGGTGGGACTACCGACGTAGCTATATTTTACAGGGGAAATATAGTGCATACTTTTGTCATTCCGAAAGGCGGACAGAGCGTTACGAGCGACGTATCTAAAGGAACTACGACTATTCCTCAGGAAGCCGAAAAGATTAAAATAAAATTCGGCATAGCAAAGGAATCGCTTGCCGGAAAAGATGAGATAATAGAAATTCCTGGATTCGGGGGCAGGCCGCCGCGGCCTATATCGAGGCAGTTGCTCGGTAACATTATAGAACAGAGAATGGCTGAAATCTTTACATGGATTAGAAAAAATATAGAAAAAAACGGTTTGGAAAGTAAAATTCTTTCCGGCTACGTAATTACCGGAGGAGCTGCTCTTATCGACGGTTCGGCGGAACTTGCCGTTGAAATTTTTAACGCTCCGGTAAGGATAGGTTATCCTTTAAGCGTGGGGGGTTTGACCGACGCTGTAAACTCTCCGATATATTCTACGGGAGTGGGACTTGTTAAATATGCGTATAAAAACAGAAACGAAAAAAATAAGAAATCTTTTTCTTCTAAGAACGGGGGCAATCCTTTTATTATTATAAAAAATTGGTTTTTAGATTTAATAGAATATCTTTTTTAGAAATTATAATAAAATGCTTAATTTAATTAATTTTTTTACGATATATATAATAGGATATGACGTATAAAGGGGAGGGAATTATGTTAGAATTTGTAGAAAACAATGAATTATCCGCAAAAATAAAAGTTATAGGCATAGGCGGCGGAGGCGGCAACGCCGTTAATACTATGATAACGGCGGGACTTTCCGGAGCCGATTTTATAGCCGCCAATACTGACGCCCAGGCATTAAAAGCAAGCGCTTCAAACATAAAAATTCAGCTTGGAGAACAGGTCACAAAAGGGCTCGGAGCAGGAGCCGATCCTGAAATTGGAAAAAAATCGGCATTAGAAGATAGAGAAAAGATAAAAGAGGTTTTAGAAGGTTCCGATATGGTGTTTATAACTGCGGGGCTCGGTGGAGGTACCGGAACGGGAGCCGCTCCGGTAATTGCGGAAATAGCCAAAGAAGTAGGCGCTTTAACGGTGGCGGTGGTTACGAAGCCTTTTATTTTTGAAGGCAACAGGAGAATGAAGCAGGCGGATGAAGGATTAAGAGAGCTGAAAGCCGTTGTCGATACCGTTATTACGATCCCGAATCAGAGGCTTTTAGCCGTTGTGGGTAAATCTACTTCTATGCTCGATGCTTTTAAAAAAGTTGACGAAGTTCTTCTGCAAGCCGTTAAAGGCATATCCGACTTAATAAACGTCCACGGTCTTATTAATGTTGATTTTGCGGATGTTAAGACCATAATGTCCGAGATGGGCATGGCGCTTATGGGAACCGGTATAGCAGAAGGAGAAAATAAAGCTTTGGAAGCGGCACAGAAGGCTATTTCAAGTCCGCTTTTAGAAGATATAAAGATAGAAGGCGCAAGGGGTCTCCTTATAAATGTCGCAGGCGGAAAGAATATGAGCATTTTTGAAGTAAACGAAGCCGCAGAAAAAATTAAATCTGAAGCGCATCCCGATGCCAATATAATATTCGGCGCAGTGATAGACGATGCTCTGGAAGACAGGATGATGGTGACGGTTATAGCTACCGGATTGGGTGCGGAACCCCGTCCGGTTTCTTTAGTTTCTGTCAACGGTTCAGGCGTGTTACCTGTTCAGATTAACGATAGCAGTACCAAAAATAAACCATTGCCGGAAGATGGATCCAAAACCGTCTATATAGACAGATTTTCCGACAAAGAAGAGGAAGAAGATTACGAGAGCGAAAGATATGATATTCCGACGTTTATGAGAAAACAGGCAGATTAATTTTTATGCGGGACGGTGAAAATATTAAGGAACTTGATATTAAGGCTAAGATATGGTTAGAAAAAGACGGGGAACCGGTTTTTGGATTAGGCAGATTTCTTCTTCTTAAAAAAATTGAGTCTTCCGGCTCTATATCTTCGGCGGCAAAAGAGCTTGGATATTCCTATAAGAAAGCGTGGAGTTTTATAAATCTTATGGAAAGAAGATTCGGTTTTGAACTGGTTAATAAAAAAATAGGAGGCAGACATGGCGGAGGATCGGTTCTTACGGAAGAGGCAAAAAATATAATGAACATGTATGAAGAATTGCTGGAAAAAGAAAAAATATTTTTAAAAGATTATCATCGGCATACCCCGCATCTTTTGCATCCCTCAAAACATTGAGGAGTTATCTTAAAATTAATACCCCTTAAATACTCCTCTAAAAGATATTTTTTCGTAACTCCCTGGTCTATTATGTCCCACGGTAAAAGCTCGCTTTCCCCGAATTTTCTTATAAAGTCGTTAATGTTATAACCTTTAGCATAGACCGCTTTTTTTAAATTAATTTTATTCATAAAAGAATAGATCAAAATATTATTGGAAATTCTTGAACCCCTCGCAAAAAAAGCTTCCGTAAATGCGCTGTTTAGAGGATTTATGTTTATATTAAGATTTGTCAGATGTTTAAGATTAGCAAGCAGATAATCCTTTTTACCGCGAAGGATGTTTAAATCTTCAAAGTTTTCCCACTGAAGCGGCGTCCATGCCTTTGGAACGAAAGGGCTGAACGAAACCGTAAGCAAGCCTATTCTTTTATTTATTTTAGACGATTCTACAAACTCTTTTTGCATTATTTTAATAAGATTTATAGTTTCGTCAAGGTCTTCTTTTTCTTCGCATGGAAGTCCGAACATAAAATATAGCTTTATATTCACTATTCCTTTTTTTATAATATTTTTAAGGGCGGCTACTATTTCATCGTTGCTTATATCTTTATTTATTAGTTTTTTGAGGCGGGGAGAGCCTGTTTCTATGCCGAGCGTTACAGTTTTAATGCCGGTTTCTTTTATTAAATTAAGATTGTTTTCGTCAAGGCAGTCGAATCTTATAGAAGATAACGAAAACGGCTTTTTAGAATCCAACGAAAATTGCATTATTTTATTTATATTTTTACTGTCCATTGTTCCTAAGCCGACAAATCCCGCTTTTTCGTTTTCACCTAAAGACGATATAGTCTTCATAACATCGTCCGGTGCCGATTCTCTTAAGGGCAAATATATAAAGCCGGCACTGCAAAAGCGGCACCCCCTTTTACATCCCCTTTCTATTTCAATCATATTTATATTGCTCAATTCTGAAAATTTCGTAGTAATAGCCGAAGAAGAAAATACGTAATCTTTATCCGCACATTTTCTTTTTATTTTTTCCGGACAACTTAAGAGATGTTCTATTTTGTTTAAAACGTTAGGCTTTTTTTTATCGAATATAAAATTGTAAGCGGACGGCACATAAATGCCGTCTATTTTTTTTGATGCTTCAATGATTTCGTATTTATTTTTATTCTCGATATTTTTGAAGAAGTCGGGGAAAATAGCTTCGGCTTCACCGATAAACATAAGGTCAAAAATCGGAGCGACCGGTTCCGGATTTAAAAATGCAATGACTCCTCCCGCCATAATAAGAGGGAACGATTTATCCCTGTCTTTCGATAAAAAAGGGATTTTTTCGGCGGCTAAAATTGAAAGAATATTGTAAAAATCGTTTTCGTAACTTAACGAAAAGAATATTAAATCATAATTTATGAGCCTTTGCCTTGTTTCGATGGATATAATGCCTTTAGACGTATCGTTCTGCAGAAAAGCCCTGTCGCAAGCCATAAATTCAGACTGATTTATTAACTCGTATGCCCTTAAAAATCCGAGGTTGGACATTGCGACCCCGTAATAATTAGGAAATACTATGACGGCTTTTAAGTATGTATCTACATGCTTTGTTAAACGGCTTCGTTCTGATTCAAGATACAGGTCGTATAGCTTATGTAAATTATTTTTGTTATTGATATTAAGGCGGGGACCGGGTAAATTCCTGTTTTTAATCATGCAATAGTATAAGCATAGTAGTATTATGTTTCATGCTAATTTTACCGAGGCAATCCTTTCAGTAACGAGTTCCACTATTTTTTCGTCTATACCGAGATGATTACCTAATTTAAAATTAATTTGAGGATATTTTTCTTTATATCCATTAATTATTTCGGGAATATCTCTTGAGACATGATTGCCTGAATATAAAAAATAAGGTATTACGTATATAGATTCAAAATTGTCTCCAGCTAATTTTTCGATAATATCCCGTATATTAGGTTCGGCAAGTTCTAAATAGGCGCATTCGACGTTTATTCCGGCAAGTTTAGATTTTATTATCTTCGTTACGTTTTTGAGAATATCGTTGGCTTCGCTTCTTCTGGAGCCGTGTCCCAAAAGAACTATTGACTCTTTTTTCATAAATTTTATCCTATTAAATTTTATTATAAATTTTATCCTTTCATTATATTGCCTATATATTTTATAATATTATTAAATGTTGTGCAATTAGGGGGCTTTAATGCAGATAAATAATGAATCTGCCGTAATAGTAGTAGAACGGTTAGTTAAAAAATATAAAGATTTGACGGCTGTTAACGATATTTCTTTCAGCGTGAAAAAAGGTGAATTTTTTGCATTCTTGGGACCTAACGGAGCCGGTAAAACGACTACCATAAAGATTTTATGCACTCTTATAAGGCAAACGAGCGGCAATGCATATATCAACGGCTATAATACTTTAACCGATAAGAAAGAAGTCAGAAAATCCATAGGTCTTGTATTTCAAGATCCTACGCTCGATAACGATTTGAGCGCATATGAAAATCTTAATTTTCATGCAAAACTATACGGAATGGATAAAAGCGCCGCTAAAGAGAGGATAAGCTACATATTAAATTTTATAGACTTATACGGCTACAAAGATAAACCGGTGAAGTTATTATCGGGCGGAATGAAAAGAAGGCTCGAGGTCGGAAGAGGTCTGCTTCACTCGCCGCCGGTTCTATTCCTTGACGAGCCTACCATGGGTCTAGATATTCAGACCAGAATAAATATGTGGGATTTCATAAACAAGCTTAGAAAAGAAGAACGAACCACCATATTTTTGACGACGCATTATATAGAAGAAGCCGAGAACTGCGATAGAATAGCCATAATAGATAACGGGAAAATCATAGCGATAGATACGCTTTCTTCTTTAAAAAAATTAGTAGAATCAAAGCATGGTGAAATTCTGACCCTTTCCGATGTTTTCATATCCCTTGTAGGCAGGGAAATAAGAGAAGAAACCGGTTCTGCTATGGACAGAATGAGGGAATTCAGCAGGATATTAAAGAGATAAGCACTTTAATATTATTTCGGACGAAGCTTCGAGCGTCATAGTCCACCTTAAAGCATCAAGGGGAGTTTTTCCCCATGAAAAAGAGCCGTGGGATTTTATCATGAACACGCCGTTTTCTTTAAATATATCTTTTGCCTTAAACTTAAACCCCAAATTACCGGTTTTAATATCCGCTATAAATTGGGGAGGAAAAACATAAATTTCTGGGAAAAAGTAAGCCGATTCAAAATCAAGCGGCGATATTTTATTTAATTCGGGGTATTTGGCGTGAAGCCTTTTAATAACTAAAGGAACGGATTTGAATTTACCTAATTCTTTTCGTGTGCCGCCGTTATTATTTATGTTATTATTTATTTTATGAAGGTTTAAAGACAAAGTGATTGCGTTTAACGGATGGGAATGGAAAACCGTCGAATCCGGGAAACTTTTCAATATGAATTTGTGGACTTCCAGTTCCGAAGATGCGCTGCTTCTAACCAAATCGTTTCTGCAATCCCGATTTTCGAGATTAAAGGGTGATATGGTGAAATCGCACGGTTTTAAATCGATGAGGCTTCTACCCGTTTTTGTAATCAGGACGTTTTTGTTTATTCCCATGCCGATATTTCCGCTATGGGTATCAATAAGACCTTTGTCGAAAGCTATTTTACAAACCCGCGCAAGCTCTGAAATGTTTTTTGAATATTCCGGTTTTTTCAGTTTATCTTTTACCATTATATCAATTCATTTTATATGACAGAAAAACCGAATACAATAAAAAAATACTTTTTACTTAAAAAAATGATATAATATATTATACAAATGGGGGCGCAACGGTTTCGACGGCGATATTACGGCTGTAGGCTGCATGTCGAGGACGCTTTGTAGGCTCGTTAATCATTCGAAGCAAAACATAATCGCAGATAACTACGATTACGCATTAGCCGCTTGATCGGCTAACGTCTTTGAAATTTCTACCTGCAAAATTCAAAGGCGACAATTGCAGGGTATAGCGTAAACGTTTCCTTTTCGTTTACTCAGAACATTTAAAAAGGACGGCTGATAAAAGGTTTTGTTTATTCTTTGCTTTTTGATGCCGTATTTAAAGAATAAACTAAACATGTAGATGCTTTAGTTTTAAATCTTCGGACGCGGGTTCGACTCCCGCCGCCTCCACCATTTTGTTTTCTTTTTAATTAAGTATAATCATGTCGAATCAGACTAACGGGCAGAGGATAAAAATTGTTGCAGACAACAGGAAAGCATCATTTTTGTACGAAATTGTAGAGAAATATGAAGCAGGTATTTCGCTTTACGGTCCGGAAATAAAGTCTATAAAATCTGGAAAAATAAATCTTTCCGACGGATATGTCGTTATAAAAAATGGAGAGGCGCTTCTGCTGAACGTTCATATAAGTCCATACGAAAAAGCCGCGAGGGAAAATAAAGATCCTCTCAGAACCAGGGTTTTGCTATTACATAAACATGAGATTTTAAGGCTTTTAGGAAAAATAAAAGAAAAAAACCTTACCATAGTTCCCCTAAAAATATATTTAAAAACAGGCAGGGCTAAAGTCGAGATCGCTCTCGTGAAGGGAAAAAAACTTTACGATAAAAGAGCATCCGTTAAGGAAAAAGAAAATAAAAGAGAGCTTGAAAGAGCCGTTAAAAACAGATCTAAAGGCTGATTAATTTAATTAGTTATTATATAATTATAATAATAAATGGAGGCACTTAAATGATTAAAACGGTCAAAAGCTATAAAATTAAAATTTCCGGGTTAATGTTTTTACTTTTAGTTTTTACTTTTATTATTAACATTCCAAGGGCCGAGGCAACTGTAAGGAAAGCGCCTAATTTCAATTTAAAAGTGCTTAATCCTGTTTTATCCGGATATACCAACTTTCAGCTAAGAAATTTTAAAGGGCATGTCGTTATAATTAATTTTTGGGCAACCTGGTGTCCGCCTTGCAGACACGAGATACCCATGTTAAAAAACTTTTATAAATCGGAACGCGCAAAAGGAGTTATCGTCGTCGGAATAAATGTAAATGACACTATAGGAGGGGTAAGATCATTTGTAAAACAATATAATATTATATATCCGGTTGTTTATGCAAGTTCGGGAGTAATAAGTAATTACGGAGGCATAAATGAAATACCGCAGACATTTTTTATATCAAAAAGCGGGCGTATAATGTTTCACTGGGTTGGAGAGATGTCTAAAGGAGCATTGTACGGGATTACCGGCAAACTTTTAAAAATGAACTAAATTTTTTAATTGTTTTTTATATAAATTAATGTATAAAATTAATTATATTAATTATACAAAATTTTTAAGAGGTGATCTTATATTATGGCGATTGATGATATGCTATCCGAGCTTAAAGAACTTGCAAGGATTGTGGACGATGCTACAAAAAAAATAGGAGAATTTAAGAAGCCGGTAAAAGAAAGCTCCGACAGTATACCTCTTGCCCAGGACGGAATTTCCGACATTATTAAGGAGACCGAAAAAGCCGCAAACAACATAATGAATTTATTGGACGAGATAAACGAAAATTCAAACAATATCAATAACAGCCTCCTTCATTTAATAGAACTTAATCCCATAAAAAAGATTAAAGAAAGTTTAGTTAATCTAAAAGAACTTAATAAAAGGAATATAGATAAAATTTTAGATGTCCTATCCCTCCTCTCATTTCAAGACCTTACCGGTCAGAAACTCTATAAGATACAGAATGTTTTAAATGAAACAAAAATTAAACTCTTAAAGGTTCTGGTGGACTCTGAATTAGAAGCAAAAGAGATTCCTGTAAAAAAGAAGGCTGAAATATATGGAAAGTTGCAAGATATGGTTTCCGATAATCAAAAAATGGCTCAAAACGATGTAAATTCAATTCTTAGCGAATTAGGGTTTTAA
>JAKASB010000096.1 GCA_021828255.1 bacterium
CCTTCGGACGCTAAAAGCGACGAACTTCCTCTTACGGGCTTCGCCCTTCGAGGGTTCGAATCCAATTGCTTTACTTTATTTTCTTATATTGCGTATATTGCGTTTTAACTGGCGGAGAGAGAGGGATTCGAACCCTCGGTACATCTTTTAGGACATACATTCGCTTAGCAGGCGAACGCCTTCGACCTACTCGGCCATCTCTCCGAAAGGATATTTAATTAAATTAATAAATAATATAACATTATAGAGATTTTTATTCAAGCGGTAATACACGATGTGTTCCGCCAATATAACTTATATAATTTAAAAGAAGTTTATTTACCGCTTAATTTAACTATTTTTACGAAATCGGTAGAACCGGGTTCTCCGATGGGAACGCCGCCGGTCAATATCGCATAATCGGGGCTTTTATGCCCTGCATTTTTCAGTCCGCCGTTAATTAAATCGATTACGTCTTTTAAATCGATATCCTTATCCTCTATATTTTTCATAACGGCGCATGAAACTCCGTAACTTAAAGACAATTTTCGCTTTACGAATTCGTTCGGGACTATAGCGAGGATAGGCACATGCGGCTTTAACGACGATATTAAATTAGCGGTGTAACCCGACCTGGTTATTGCCGCTATAATAGAATTTTTTAAAAGTTTAGACGCCGCAACCGACATTTCGGCAATTATATTAGAAATATCCGGCTTTTGAGTTTGAATAACGTTTAAATTATGGCGTCCGGTTAAATATTCCACGCCGTTACCGAATTTATAAATTTTATTAAACATTGCACTCTTTTCGGTAGCCTTTATAATCTTCGACATATATTTAACGGCTTCCGCCGGATATTTGCCGATTGCGGTTTCTTCAGACAGCATTACCGCATCCGTTCCGTCAAAAATGGCGTTAGAAATATCGGTAACCTCCGCCCTTGTCGGAGATTCGTTTTCAACCATGGACAAAAGCATCTGGGTTGCCGTTATAACCGGCTTTTTGTAAAAATTTGCAACGGAAATTATCCTTTTTTGCTCAAGAGGTATGTTCTCGACCGGGGCTTCTACCCCGAGGTCTCCTCTCGCCACCATCAAAGCGTCTGAAACCATGGCTATTTTCTCGATATTTTTTACGGCTTCTATCTTTTCTATCTTTGCTATAATGAGAAACTCTTTTTTCGGATAACCGGTTTTAAGAAAGTTTTTTACGGACAATATATCGACGGGATTCCTCACGAATGAAACCGCGAACATATCGGCGCCGTGTTCGGCGCCGAACTTTAAAAACTTTTTATCGTTGTCGGTAACTGAAGGAATGCTTAAAACCGAATCCGGAAAATTTATGCCTTTTTCCGGCTTGAGTATGCCGTTAGTTAAAACTTCCGCCTCAAGTTTGTTTTCGTTTAGCTTTTTTATTACTCTTAACCTTATCTTTCCGTCGTCTATATAAACCAAACTGTTCGGTTTTATGTCTTTGCCGAGATACGGATAATCTATAAAAATTATTTTCCCGTCGGATACCGCACGCCTGTCGGTCAATATTATTCTAATTCCTTTACTAAGCGGGATAGAATCTTCCGCCAATCTCCCCGTTCTTATTTTCGGTCCCGGCAAGTCGATTAAAATACCGGCATCGCCGGATATCGACCTTATATTCTCTATGGCTTTTACAAAAAAGTTTTCGTCTCCGTGGGAAAAATTCAGCCTTAGGACATCTGCCCCGTTTTTTATAATTTTTTTAATAACGGATTTGCCGGCGCTTGCCGGTCCCAAAGTAGCTACAATCTTAACTCTTTTCCTGCCGATATTAAACATGAAATATTTTAACCGCTTTCTATCGTTTTTATTTTATCGAAATTATATCAGATTATCGAAAACCCTTCAAATTTTTTAAAACTTTTAATAGTTTTTATTCCATTTTTTATTCCTTACGTCTTTACAAATTTATGATTAAAGGGGTAAAATAATAAATATGATTAATCTTTATAATCCGCAAAATTTTTCATCCTTATTTTCTATATTAATTACGGCTTTTCTTCTGGGGATAGTTCACGGATTTACTCCAGATGAACATACTTGGCCGATTACATTCAGCTATTCTATCGGCAGTTATAGCATGAAAGGCGGATTCAAAACCGGCCTCCTATTTTCCCTTGCATTCACTTTTCAAAGAGCCGTAGCTTCCGAACTCTCCTACTATGCTCTTGGAAAAATATTAACAAAACCTGATGTAGTTCCGATAATATACATATTTGTTGGGATAGTAATGTCGTTTGCCGGAGCTTATGTAATAGGTCTTGGAAAAAATTTTGAACTATTCGAGGGATTGGAAAAAACTCTTCTGAAATTTTTAAAAATTAAAACCCTTAAATCCCAAACAAAACATATAAATGAGAAATTGCATCCGGTTCATATACCTATATATATGGTGCTACTGCACGGATTTATCGCCGGATGGGGTACCGGCGCCTTCGCAATTATCGTTTATACTATCCTTGCTCCCAAAATGCCTAACGGATATACCGGATTTCTGCCAGGTCTCTTATTCGGTCTCGGCACTATGGCGACTCAGATAATTATAGGCATGTTTGCAGGAAGGTTTATGGAACGGCTTAAAATTCCTAAAAAAGGAATAGAATATATCGCAAGAAGAACATCGGGACTCACTCTTTTTTGGGGCGGGTTGGCTTTTGTGCTGGCGGCGGCATTAGAAATCGCTTTCCCTAAACTTATTGAGGCAGGGTTCATTACCCCGCTTAAGGTGCATAATCTTCACAACCTTGGGGTCGGATTCTTTCTGGTTATTTTTATACTCTTGTTTATATTGACGACATCGTTTATTAAATCTTTAAAATACGTAAAAAATAACGGCTCGGAATTCCTGTAAATCAAAATCAATGGAGGATTTTATTCCTTTATTCTATCCTTAAATATTTCATTGTTGTAAATTGCAAAATACTTCTTTACTCTTTTATAATATCCGTAATAGAAATCGGAAAACAGCCGGTTAGTGCTTTCGGGAATATCAAGTTGTAAGCTATTATTATTTTGCAATTCATTATTGCCGCCGTTTGTTCCGCTTAATTCTAAAGATTTGTAAACCAATGTCGGACCGACATTGTATGCAAATAAAGCAAGCTCTAAATTCTTAAATTCATACAATAAGCTCAATAAATATCTTGCGCCTATTTTTATGTTTAAAGAAGGGTTATAAAGATAATCTACCGGAAGATACTCTATATATCTTGTATTATAATTAAATTTTTTAGACTTTATATGGTATTTTTTAATCAGATAAAGTCCGGTTACAGGTTTAATCTGCATAAGACCGACGGCTCCCATATTAGAGTAAGAAAAATTATTAAACGAACTTTCTATTCTTATAACAGCCAGAATTAAAGCAGGATTTATTTTATACTTTTCACCTAAATTAAAAATAAGATCGGAAACCTTCTTTTCCTCAGGTACGGGAAGCCCCGAGTTAAATGTTTTTATAATTTTAAAAATTCTTATCTTTTCGTAATCGACGCGAATTCTATTTCTAAGCAGTTTTACTTCCTGCCGTTCCTTTAAGTAGCCGTAATATATAGGAATGACATAATAATAAGACAAAAATGTAACAGAGATTAATATTAAAAACAATAAAAAATAAGGTAAAAAATATTTAAACCGGATTTTATTGATTAATCTTCCCAAAAATATCTTTAACCTAAATAAAATTTTTTTAATTTTTTTCAAAATTTGCTCCAAAAACATTAAAATTTTAATAATAAATATATATTTTTTATGCAAATAAACATTTTTAATATATCTTTTTATATATTTTGGTTAAAATATATCATAAGTTATAATAAAAGTCAAATTTACACACTTTTTTAGGACAAAAGCGCTGATTTAACTGAAAAAAATTTGAAAAAAATAAAACATTTATGTTATTATAAAAAAATATTTTCTTGCCATTCATTTTAAAAAATGGTAAATTAAAATCGTTAACCTATTTTACATAATACGTTATATACATTTTATTTTAATTCTGTTTAATTTATGTCTAAATTTAAAATTATTTTTAACCTTTAAAAAGGAGAACAAAAATGGCTGACAAAACAAAAATGGCTATTATTTCCATCCACGGAACCCTCGATATGGCTTATCCCCCGCTTATTCTTGCTTCTACGGCGGCGACGATGGATATTGAGAGTGCGATATTTTTCACGTTCTATGGATTACAAATCCTTAAAAAAAATGCCGGAGAAAGCCTTAAGGTTTCTCCTATCGCAAACCCTGCAATGCCTATGCCTGTCCCAAACATCATAGGCGCTATACCGGGTATGACCGCAATGGCTACTTCCATGATGAAATCTATGATTAAGAAAAACGGGGTAGCGACAATTCCAGAATTTATTTCTCTATGTCAGGAAACAGGCGTCAGGCTTATTGCCTGTCAGATGACGATGGATCTTTTCGGTTTTAAAAGAGAAGA
>JAKASB010000097.1:0-2770 GCA_021828255.1 bacterium
AGATGATATAGAAACGTATTCAAAAGTATATAAGAAATCTAAAAACGGGGAAAGAGAAGAATTCGACATAATAGCCCTGATCCCTTCTTGCGTCTTTCTTATAGAAGTCAAATCCACCATGAGAGACAATTATATATCCGACTATAAGAATAAAATAAAAAGATTTTCTTCTTTTTTTCCAGAATTCTCTGATAAAAAACTGATTCCGGTAATGGCTGCCCTTTCTATGGATAGCCGCTTCATAGACCTTCTTACCAAAAACGACATGCTTGCAATGGCATACAGAGAATGGGACTATATGGATTTTTTGAATTTTAAGAAATAAAATCACAATATGCTTAATACGGCGCTTTATGCAATAAATTTTGGAGAGTTTTATTACGAAAATCTCGACTGCTTTGCGCACTATTCCAAGGTAGGGTTAAAAGAGATTGTTTTAATACATGTTATAGACCCTTCGCTCTTTCAGCACAGCCTTTATTCAGTCTATAAAAAAGAGGACGAAGAAAAAATAAGGAGATTTGCCGAGATTAAACTTGAAGATATTAAAAAATACCTCGAAAAATCCGGATTCGGGGTCAGGTACGTCATCAGGGTCGGCAATATCGCCGAAGAAATTGCTGAAGAGGCAAAAGCGGAAAATATCGACTTTGTCGTTCTCGATAAAAAAGCGGGCAGAAAGCCTAAAGGTTATTTTTCGTTTTACGGTTCTCCCCTTTACGACATTATAATCAAGATAGAAAAGCCGGTTCTCGTTATGAGACGGGTTTTGTTCCATTCTTCCAGCGATTTTAAAAGCGACAGAAAAACGAGCTGTAGAAACCTTTTCGACGACGTCGTTTTTGCGACTGATTTTTCGGAATCCTCTCTTAAAGTTCTACCTTTAGTAATGAAAGTACCGAATGATGTAATCAAGTTATTTACTATTTTGCATATTATCGACGAAAAATTAATTAAAGGATTGAAGGGGTCTAAGGACAACGAAATAGAAGATTATGAAAAAGGTTTGGCGGAAAAATTCGAGTCGGTAATACGCGCTCTGAATTACAGATTTGCAAAAGAAAAATCAAATTTGGAAATAGTAGTAAAGAAAGGCGTCCCTTGTAAAGAAATAGTGGATTTCATGGAAGAAACCGGAAAAAAATTATTAATACTGGGTTTCAAAGGAAAAGATAAGGAAAGTTTAAAGGAAATTATTTTTGGAAGCACAGCCGAAAGGATAATAAGCGCACTGCCTTGTTCAATACTAGTAGTGAAATAGGGGTAATGAAATAGAAAATATTTTGTTAATGAAGTTTTTGCGAAACTTTTCTGCCTGAACAAAAATGACAGGATGACAAAAAGAACCTGATGAGCCGTCTAAATGGCGGTATCGCTTAACATTGATCACAGTGCTTATTCTTTAAGCAGGAATGACGGCAGTATAAGATTTTGCAAAGAAACCAAATAAAATGGTTGCCAGAATAATTATAAACGCGACTAAACCGTATGCGGATATATAATTAAAATAATCGAATACCGCTCCTATGGCAAAAGGTCCAAGAACAAATCCCAAATCGCTCAGTGTTCTGTAAATCCCTATAGCCTCGTCGTAATGACTTTTGTCCACACTGTCCATTAAGTAAAGATTTCTTGCGGGGCCGGAAAAGCCTCCGCCGGCGCTTAATAAAATAATCGATAAACCGAAGGCGGCGATGTTTTTAAATATGATGAAACTTAGAACGCCTACCGCCGTTATAATAAAAGACGTAATTATAGAATTTTTAACTCCCATCGCGTTTATGATCCTGTCGGAATAATATGTGAGAACCACTCCGATTACCGCCGATATAGAAACGAGAAGTCCTATGTCAGCTTTATTTAAATTCATTACGCTATAGCCGACAAGAGGCACAAGCTCTCTTCTAGAGCCTATTCTCGAAAAGAAAAACGAAAACGTCAGGAAGCATAAAACAATAAAATTAAAATTATATAGAAGGACAACATATTTCTTTAGATGCCCCGCCCTTTCATATGCACTTTCATATACAGGTGGTTCTTTATCTGCGGTAATTTTTGGTTCCCATCTTGCGATGTTGATATTTACATTTGGAATTTCCATATCTTCATCATTTATATTTTTTAAATTTTTTAGATTACCTGCATTATCTGAGCCGTTATCTTTTACGCCGTTACCGATGACATTGTTTATATTATTTAAAAACTTCTTATTATAAAACGCGATTATTACCCCTGCCGTCATTATTGCCGCATAAAGCAAAAAAGCCGCTTTGTCGGTAAACTCGTATGCGGCTATCGCTCCCAGAAATGGCGCGGAACCCATCGAAAGCCTTCTTGCTATCATATATCTGCTTAAAACCTTAGCCCTTTTTTCGTCTTTATAAAGGCGCTTAGTCAGGATTATCATAGATGACGTGTTAATTATGCCGGAGCCGAAACCTTCCAAAAATCTAAATATAAAAAGCTGGTAATATGCCGTGGAAAGCAGATATCCTACCGCACCCATAAAAATAAAAAGTATGCCTATGTGGATATATTGAGAATTGAGCTTTTTGCTTATTATGCTTATAGGAATGTTTACAAATATACGGGCTAAACCGAAAGAAGCTATTATTAAGCCGATAGTGATAATGCTTGCGCCGAGACTTTTTGCGTAGAGCGGAAGGACAACGGTATTTAATCCAAGTCCAAAATCTGCAAGGGCGATAGTTGAAAGAATAGCTATTAAAAGTCTTTTAGTCGATGCAGGCGCAGGCGCAGTTTCGGCAAT
>JAKASB010000097.1:2870-4341 GCA_021828255.1 bacterium
TGATATATAATTAATCATTATGACGGATTTATATTTAAAAACCGGTGAAAACGAAAACGGTTTAAAAAAGTCAAAAAATACTGAGGTTGCTGCCGGTACTACTGTAGCATTGCTTCAAAAATATCTTGCGGCGGAGGTAGGTGGAAGAGATTTATATATGGAACAGACAAAAATCCTTAAGGATCCCATTCTGGTTCAGGCGTTAAAATCTTTTGCTTCTACCGAAAGCGGGCATATCATAAACATAAGAGAGAAGATAACGGAACTCGGCGGGACGCCGAAGCCTCTTCGTGAAATAAGAGAAGCTCAGAAAGGCGTCAGTGAGGCGTCGCATCAGGTTTCCGCTCCCCTCGATATGCTTAGAATCGATTTAAAAATAGAAGAGAACGCAATTAACGATTATACCGCAGGATTAGAAGTCATTGACGACCCAGGCGTAAGAGCGCTTATAGAAAACAATCTTGCGGAAGAAATTCACCACTCTTTATACTTATCGAAAAGAATAAATGAAATTTTAGAAACTACAAAAGCGCGCATAGGGGCTATTAGAGGCATAGAAAAGCCTGGCGGAAAAGAGGCGCCCGAAATTTTTAAGGCTTCTGTAGAAGTAGGGCAGGCAAGGCTTAAAAGAAGCTGGCTCGAAATGTCTATGTCGGGGTTTATCGCCGGTATGAACGTTACGTTCGGCATAATAGCATCTTCGTACGTTGCGGGCGCGACGGCTCCTTTCGTCGGCGCAAATATCTCCAAGATATTAGGCGCACTGTTTTTTCCTATAGGTTTTATGTTTTTAATGATAGGAAAAAGCGAACTTTTTACGGAAAATTTTCTAGTTCCCGTCAGTGCCGTCATTGCCAAAAGAGGCAAAATTAGCGAACTTTTAAAGTTATGGTCGCTCACATTAGTCGGGAATATGGCAGGAATTTTTATTTTCGCCCTTGTAATAGCGGGTTCCTTAAATCAGATTGTTCCGTCGTTCGTGGTTGAACATATACACGGAGTCGCAAATAGTTATATGAATAGGACTCCTTTTGTTATGGTTTTAAGCGCAGTATTTGCGGGCTGGCTTATAACCCTTATGACATGGCTTTTAATAGCTTCGAGCGGCACTCTCGCAAGGATTTTTATTATCTGGACGGTCGGGTTTTTAATATACCTTGATTCGTTTAACCACATAGTCGTGGCATCATCCGAGATTTTAATAGCAATTAATACAGGTTCTCATATTTCATACTTTCCATGGCTTTATCCCTACGTTCCTTTAACTATCATAGGCAATATGATAGGCGGCTTATTTTTCGTTACTATTCTTCAGTATTTACAGGTTTTACATTCAAAGACCCCTGCTCCAGACGAGTATCTTTCGTCTTCACACGAACTCGATATGATGGGCGGAGGAGGCAGGTCAAAAACTGCGGAAATGGAAAACGTCGAAAACATCGAAGATACTTTTTAAAGAATAAAATTAAAA
>JAKASB010000098.1 GCA_021828255.1 bacterium
GGTAAAAATCCTTTGCCGGCGTCTATTACTAAGGTAATTAAGCCGAATTTCTTTCCTATGACTCTGGAAACATTAGTTGCTCCAAGATTACCGCTCCCCTCTTTCGTGAGGTCATGAACCCCCTTTAATTTTGCAATTATTGCAGAGGTCGGGAAACTGCCTATTAAATATGCTCCTAATATATAAAGTATTTCATACATTTAAGCGATTTTTTCCCCGCAATATGGACAAAATTTAAGTCCGGGCATTAAGGGTATTTCCATTCCGCATTTTTTGTTAGGACATACTTTGTTTGTTTCTAATCCGTTTAATTTATTTGTTACCGCATTACTTAACTTGTCGATAAACTTTTCGAATTTTTCATCGTCGCTTTCTTTAAAATTTTTTGTGATTTCATCGATTAAAATGGTGTCGATTGCAAGCCTCTTTTCGAGGCTTTTTCTGTTTATATAAAAATATACCTTAAATTTATTTATTTCTTTTCTCGTAACGATATCCTCGTCGATAAATTTTTTAAAGCTCTGGCTGATAATGGATGGGGCAAGACCGGTTTCTTCTTTGACCTTTTTAGTGGTTATAGGCTTTTTTTCATTGTTGATATAATATTTTATTATCATTGCATATACCATAAACTCGGACGGTCCCATTAATTTTATCTGAAAGTTTGTAATAAGATACCTGCTTGTCCATAAAGCAAGCGCAATGTAATAGAATTTATGATAGTTATCTGTTTTTATTAAAAATTCCTGAAGATTTTTTTCCTGAGCGTCGGTTATAATTTTATTGTTCCTTAATAGATTAATAACTCCTTTGATTAAGCCGTTTATAACCGATGTGTCGGAATCCGTAAAA
The DNA here is from genome assembly GCA_021828255.1 of bacterium. Taxonomy (GTDB): domain Bacteria; phylum SZUA-79; class SZUA-79; order Acidulodesulfobacterales; family Acidulodesulfobacteraceae; genus Acidulodesulfobacterium_A. The sequence continues at coordinate 853 of JAKASB010000098.1, forward strand.
CCGCAGAATTTTAAGGCAGTAATGTTGATTTCGTTAAATTTTTTAAATTCGGCATAAGGAAGAATATAGTTAGTTTTTCTTTTATCCTCGCTCAGGGTAGATTTTTTAATGAGTTTTTCGTCCTGAAGTTTTTTAAGAACGGTAGCTAGATGGGGCGTGGAAACATATAGGCGGTTCAATTCTTTATAGGAAACGGTTATTCCGTTTTTTTCGAATTCTTTTTTTTCTTTTGCGGACGAGTGGGTATATTTGTATGCAAAGTATGCGAAAATAGTAAATTCGATATCGGTTAAGTATGCGATGTTTTTATAGCCGCTCGGTATATTTGTTATAGTGTCTTTTATTAATTTTTCCCGGTTTAAGAAAAAAAGAGAGAAAAGAATGTATAATTTTGCCTGCAACGTTTTCATTTTTTTTTAACTCCTAATAGTTATTAATTGCATTAATATTATAAAAATAAAAAATAAATAAATCTATTTTGGATAATTTAGAACTTCATATATTTTTTACTATTATAATATTTTCTTTTATTAATGTAAAGAAAAAATTGAATTTTTTTTAATGATATAATAAAATAACAAATAAATGAATATAAATAAAGATAAAGACTATATGGCGGATGTGGATTATTTTATAGAAAGATTCGGCGCTTCGCTGAGTCCTGAAGCCATAATAAAAGAAGATATTTTAAGGCAGGGAATTTCATTTGGGGATGAGCCTACCGGAGAAAATTTTTCGAGCAAGTCGTATTTTATTTTTTCATTTAACGTCGATAACGACGGCAGCGTAATTAATAAAAAATATCCCGAAGAAATATCCGTTAAAAACGGACCTTATAATCTAAGACGGACTATTATTTCGGTTAGGATCAATAAAACATCTCCTTACAAGGTCAAGCTCGACCCCGCTTCTAATGAATATAAACTTTATCTTGAAGGCAACTTTATAGGGGATGTTTTTTTCTCTCCCGAAAAATCCTATATGCTTAAAAAAACCGGTTCCGGAAAATCGGTAAGGGATGTCGCGCCAACTATAGAATGGGGCTATTTGATATACCTTGCGGTGTTCAGGATGTGCCAGTATTTTGAAAATCATACGGAATGCGCATTCTGCGATATGAATTCAAATTACGTAAATCAAAAAAAAGCTAATAAAAATTATTCTGCCGTTAAATCGGTAGGGGACATTATAAGTGCGCTGTCCATAATAGAATCTTCCGAAGATTCTGAAGCTAAAGCATATACTTTAACAGGCGGGAGTATCATAGACGAAATTAAATTTAAAGGAGATACCGAAATAGATTTTTACGTCAGATTTCTTGAGGCTATAGAAGAAAAATTTCGCGGAAAGTGGCTTAGCAAAGTCGTCGTGCAGGCTCATACGCAAAAAAACCTAAAAAGGCTTAAATCTGCCGGCGCATACATTTATCACACAAACTTTGAAGTCTGGGATAAAAACCTTTTTGAAAAAATCTGTCCGGGCAAATCAAAATTTATCGGAAGAGACAAATGGATTAAGAGAATCGTGGATGCCGTCTCCGTTTTCGGCGAATATAAAGTGATTCCAAATTTTGTTGCAGGCATAGAACTTTCTGAGCCCTACGGTTTTATGGATATAGACGACGCAGTGAATTCAACGGCCGAAGGACTTGACTTTTTTATGTCTAAAGGCGTCATACCGAGATATACTACGTGGTGTCCGGAAAAAACTAGTAAACTCGGAAAATTAGGCAATTCGTCTGCTCCGTTGGAATATTATGTCAAGCTATTGCTAAAATGGCATGAACTTCATTATAAATACAACCTTCCCGTTCCGGAAGGCTACGGCTCGGCAGGGGCAGGTAAAGCCGAGTTTTCCGTCAGCGCATTTATGGATGCTTTTAAGGTTGAAACATTGCAAAATTTATGATATTATGTAAATATGTATATATTCATATACAAAATTATTGTTAAAAGTTAAAACTATTATTAAATTAAATAAAACAATTAATTAATATAAATAATAAAGAGGAGTTTTTATGAATAACGAAAACAACGAAAATGAAATGGACGGAAATAAAGATTATTACGAAGAAGGAGTAGATTCCTGCGGGTGCGGAAGCGGAGAGGAAGAAGACGAAGGCTCTTCTTGCGGCTGCGCCAGTGGCGGCGCAGAAGACGAAGGTTCTTCCTGCGGGTGCGCCAGCGAGGGCGGCGAAGGACATGGACACGGAAGCAAAAATCCGTTTGACGAACAAACGCCTATACATGGAGTAAAAAACATTATAGCGGTTGCAAGCGGCAAAGGCGGAGTCGGAAAATCGACGTTCAGCGTTAACTTAGCTATTACATTAGCAAATCAAGGGAAAAAAGTAGGTCTTTTAGACGCAGACCTTTATGGTCCCAGCGTTCCTATAATGATGGGAATAAACAAAAGACCCGACCTTACGTCTAATAATAAAATTGTGCCTTTAGAAAAATTCGGAATTAAACTTATGTCGCTGGGGTTTTTAATTCCCGAAGACGCCCCCGCTATCTGGAGGGGGCCTGTGGTAATGCAGGTTATAACTCAATTTTTAAAAGACGTGGAATGGGGAGAAATAGATTTTCTCGTAGTCGATCTTCCTCCTGGAACGGGCGATATTCAGCTTACTTTAGTGCAAACCGTTCCGATAAATTTTGCAATAGTCGTTTCGACCCCGCAGGATATTTCACTTATAGACGCAAAGAAAGCGCTTGCAATGTTCGACAAGGTGAACGTGCCGGTTTTCGGAATAGTCGAAAATATGAGCTATTTCGTATGTCCGCATTGCAATAAGCGTTCGGATATTTTTAAACACGGCGGGGCAAAAGCCGCTGCAGAAAAATTGGGCGTAAATTTTCTTGGAGAAATACCTATAGTCGAAGATATATGCGAACTGTCCGACAAAGGTGAACCTATAATGACTAAAGACATACACCCCGAGGTAAAATCGGTATTTGATAAAATATCCGATTCTTTAATTTTAAGGTCGGAACAAAGAGTAGGGGTATAAAACGATATCCTAAACCGGTTAGGTTAATTAGTGAAATACCCCGCCCTTTCGGACGGGGACTTATATCGGCAATGGAGTTAATTATTAAATAATTAAATGGTGTAAACTAAACATAAAATTATTAAATCAATCAAGGAGGATTTACTAAATGGCTTCAGAAAAAGTCTTAGCTTTTACGGATTCAAATTTCGATATGGAGGTTATTAAATCCGAGAAACCGGTTCTTGTCGATTTTTGGGCGGTATGGTGTGCTCCGTGCAGGGCGGTAGCTCCGGTAATCGATGAAATTGCATCGGATTACGACGGAAAGATTAAGGTCGGCAAAGTTAATGTTGACGAAAATCAGCTTATTCCGGGCAAATACGGAATAAGGGGGATACCCACCGTTATTCTGTTTAACAAAGGACAAGTTGCGGACCAGATAGTCGGAGCGGCGCCTAAGGCTTCTTTTAA
>JAKASB010000099.1 GCA_021828255.1 bacterium
TGCGCGTATGACTTCTTCCTCGTCCGTATTAACCTTATCTTTGATAACGCTATTTGCAACTTTAATAGCTCGTTCCAAAGAATTAACAGCTTTTTTCAAACTGCTTAAATCTAATGTCATATTTTCACTCCTCAAAATTATAATTCATATTTATTAGGTTCTTATTCCAAATTTAACCCTATTTTGGAAAGCTGTTTTTTAATCTCCTCGTTCAGCCTTTTCTCTTCTTTCATCTGTGCAGACAGTTCAGACGTCAGCCGTTTCATCTTTTCTTCGAACACCTCAAAGTCTTCTTCCGTTTCTTTCGTTCCGACATATCTGCCAGGCATTAAAATATAACCCTGCTTGTTTATGTCTTCAAGCGTTGCCGCTTTGCAAAAACCGGCAATATCTTCATATTTCCCCTCCTTGGAAGGAGGGGTGCCCGAAGGGCGGGGTGGTTCGCCTCTGAAGGCATGGTAAGTATCCGAAATTTTCTTTATATCTTCTTCGGTAAGCTCCCTGTGCCTTCTGTCTATCATAATGCCCATATCACGGGCATCTATAAATAAAACCTCGCTTCTTCTGTTCTTGAACCTATGATTCTTTTTATCGCGGGCTATAAACCAAAGGCATGCAGGAATCATAGTGTTGTAAAATAACTGTGAGGGCAGGGCTACCATGCAGTCCACAAGGTCTGCTTCTATTATGTTTTTCCTGATTTCTCCCTCGTTCGAGGTATTGGAACTCATAGAACCGTTGGAAAGAACGAATCCTGCAATGCCGGTCGGCGATAAGTGAAAAATAAAATGCTGAATCCATGCAAAGTTTGCGTTATTAGACGGCGGAGCGCCGTATTTCCAGCGGACGTCGTCCCTTAAAAGTTCGCCTCTCCAGTCGGAATCGTTAAAAGGAGGATTTGCAAGAATGAAATCGGCTTTTAAGGTTTTATGCGCGTCGTTTAAGAAACTTCCTTCGTTATTCCACTGAATATCCGCTTCGATTCTGCGGATAGCCAAATTCATTTTGCACAGCCGCCATGTAGTCTGGTTGCTTTCCTGCCCGTAAATAGAGATGTCGCCTATCCTGCCGCCGTGCTCTTGCACAAACTTTTCAGATTGAACGAACATTCCTCCTGAGCCGCAGCAGGGGTCATATACCCTGCCCTTGTAAGGCTCTATCATCTGCGTAAGGAGCTTGACTATGCATCTTGGGGTATAAAACTGACCGCCCCTTTTCCCTTCGGCATCCGCAAACTGTCCTAAAAAATACTCGTAAACACGCCCAAGTATGTCTTTACTTATATTTTCTTTTTCGCCTAAGCCTATCGTTCCTATTAAATCTATAAGTTCGCCGAGCCGCTGTTTGTCAAGCCCTTCCCTTGCGTAGTTTTTTGGGAGAACGCCTTTTAAAGAAGGGTTAATCTTTTCTATTTCGGACATTGCGTCGTCTATTAACCTGCCTATCTGCGGCTGTTTCGCATTGCCCTGCAGGTAATCCCATCTGGCTTTTAAAGGAACGTAAAATATGTTTTCGGATATATACTCGTCCAGGTCTTCGGCATCTTTACCTTCTTTTATTAATTTATTGTAAAGCTCGGCAAAAGAATCGGATATATATTTAAGGAATATAAGCCCTAAAACGACATGCTTATATTCTGCGGCATCCATATTGTTGCGCATCTTATCCGCCGCTTGCCAGAGCTTGAAAGTAAAATTCATATCGCCGTTAGACATATTTTATCCTTTTTAGGTTAAATTTATCCTATAAACGACCGATTTGTCCAATTTAACCCTTTCAAAAAGACGTTTATAAATTCATAAATTTAATTAAATTATAACATAAAAACGGCGCCCTACAATTTACGATTATCTTGAAAAACTTATTTTAACTTCACGGTAAATACCGCAAAAAATTATCTGCAGATATAACGTATTGAATAAGGTTGTTGGACGAAGCTTTTTTTAAAATTTCTTTTTTATTTACAACTTGCATAGCAAAGGGCGTTTGAGTATTATGCTGAAACGCCGTAAGGTTTTTCGAGATGTTTTCGTCATTAAATTTTGTTTCCACCATAAAAACCGGTTTCCCGTCTTTTGTAATGAGGAAATCGACTTCCCTGCCATCTTTGTCTCTTATATAAGACAATCCAAAGTTTCCGTAACCGAAACTTTTCCATAGTGTTACAGCCTTATAAAGATGAAAAGCTATCATATTTTCAAATCTTTTTGCTTCATCTTCTATCTCGACCCAGTCGTACAGATATATTTTCGGTTCTTTCTTAATAGCTCTGGAAATAGATTTTGAATAAGGCTTTATAGAAAAAAAATAATAGAACTGCTCGAGCATTAAAAGCCAATTTTTAATAGATTCGAAGGCGGCGTTTAAATCTTCTCTCAGCGAATTTACCGAAAGAGGAGACGATATTTTATACGGCAAAAGATTGGATAATATTTCAATGTTTGAAATATCCCGCACGGGGTAGGCATTTCTTATATCTTCCCTTATGAGCGTTTTTTTTCTTTCGTTCGACCACAAATTATAAAATATCTTATCATTTTTTAAAAAGGGTTCTGGAAATCCGGAAAAATTAAATAATTGTTTATAATTTTCAAAGGATTGCCGCTTATCAAATCCTTCCCTTAGATAATTAAAAAATATATCCGGTTCGACGGCGGCGTTTTCCAATTCTCCCAGCGAAAGAGGAAATAGATTAACTCCAAAATACCTGCCGAAAAGACTGTCTCCGCCTTTTTTAAACAAATCGAGCCTTCCGCTTCCCGTAACTATAAAACTATATTCCTTATTGTAGCCATCAAAGCATCCCTTTAAGTAATTTTTCCAATTTTTATATTTATGTATTTCGTCGAATACGACCAAAAACTTCTTTTTTATATCCCTGCTTTCGTTTTCAAAAAAGTAGGGCGTATTTACTATTTTTTTCTGGTCGTTTATTATATCCCAGTTTGCATAAGAACCCTGTGAAAATTGCTTTAACAGTACTTTTGCAAAAGTTGTTTTTCCGCTCTGTCTCGGACCGCTTACAAAAAGCATTTTGTTATATTCGCTTAATACGTTAGTTCCGAATTTTTCGATATTTCTCTTTATCATTACGACTATTATAGACATACATCTAAAAAAGTCAAGACTATTTTAGGGTTTGTCAAAGCAATTTAGAGTTTATTCTAATTTTAAACATTAATATTTTCTACAATAGTCTTGGAATTTTCGCATATAAACATTTTTCTCATATTTTCAAGCGACCTGCTATGGGCATCTTTATCCATAGAAGATACGCAGTCTTCGGCTATTACCGGATAAAACCCGCGATTCGAGGCGTCTCTTGCCGAAGATTCCACCCCTATTTCCGTTGCTATTCCGGTAAAAATAAGAGTATTTATGTTTCTGTTTTTCATCATCTGCTCAAAATAAGTCCCGATAAATATGCTTGCCGTAGATTTTTCAAGCAATATATCGCCAACTTGCGGCGCTATAACTTTGGGAATATTTCTTTCGTTTGAACCCTTCGCCATAAAATCGGGAAGTTTTGCCGGGTCGCTAACTCCGAAGCGCTTCATCATCTTCTTTGAATTCACTCTGTAGCCGACTGATAAAATAACATCCAAATTATAAGATTCTATTTCACGATTCACTATTCGATTGCCTTCCTTTTGAACCGTTGCAATTTTTGCAACAGTTGACTTTTTTTCTAATTCGCCGGTTTGATAAATATTTTTTATATGACGGGAAATACCTGATTTATCGGTGTCGAAAAGATCGGCAATTTGCTGTAAACCAGCCCACAAAGTTTCTTTTTTAACATCGGCTTGAAATTCAATTGCTCCGGTTTCCGATTGATATATTGCTATTTCTTCGTTTTCAATTTCGTTTTGTTGTGATTTATTTTTCATCAATATTTTCTCATAGGTTCTTATTCCAAATTTAACCCTATTTTGGAAAGCTGTTTTTTATCTCCTCGTTCAGCCTTTTCTCTTCTTCCATCTGCTTCGACAGCTCGGCTGTTAGCTGTTTCATCTTTATCAAGGCCTATTATAACGTCGTATTTTAATTCGAGATTAAACTTTATTCTGCGAATTTCTTTCTCTATTTTATCTACCGGAGCTATTACCCTTATGACCGGCTTGCCGCTTATATCAACCCAGTATTCCTTCATTTCTTTTCCTATTGCACCGCCTATAAGCACAAGCAGGTCTATGTCCGATTCCTCGTCAAAATCTCCCCTTGCCTTGGAACCATAAAGTATAAGTTCGGTTCCAGGATATT
>JAKASB010000100.1 GCA_021828255.1 bacterium
CTCGCTAGTCGAATCACGGTTGCGGCTGTATTCCGAAAGTTCCCGTAAATATCTTTTCTTAAATTCATTAAAATCGATTGCCGTCTCATGAAACGATTTTCTCAATTCATTAGAAGGGGCTATGTTTTTAAACCAGAAGTCTATTTTTGCCTTTTCTTTGCTTATCCCTCTCGGCCATAATCTGTCCACTAATATTCTTATGCCGTCCTTATCGGACGGTTCGTCGTAAATCCTTTTTATATTTATCATAATATTTTACCTCCTATGCATAATTAAACGTATAGTTAAATTATATCCTATATCCCATTAAAATTTTAAGATATATATAAGATATATAAGATATAATTAAAATAGAATAAATAAAATTTATTAATATTTTTTAATTTAAATTAAAGGTAAAATGACCGAAGATGAATTTATAAATATTCTAAAAACAGGCGATTTTAAAGAACGTTTTGATATCGTAAGCAGGGCTGACCCCGCTTATCTTGTTCATGCTTTAACCGATAAAGACGAAAATGTAAGATATAAAGTCGCTTCAAGAATACTGGCTGAAAACTTAACGCCCCTTATAAACGATCCATATAAAGAAGTTCGTTTAATAGTGGCAAAAAGGATAGACGCAAAAGAACTGCCCAAAATGCTCAAGGATAAATCTTTCTGGGTAAGACATGCCGTAGCCGAAAGAATAGACGAGTCTTTTCTGCCTTCATTAATAGACGATAAAGAGCCTATCGTTAGAATTAAAATTGCCGAAAGAATAAATCAAAAATATTTAAAAGATATGGCAAAAGACGGCGAAGCATTGGTAAGAAAAGCCGTGGCAAAAAGAATTCCGGAAGAACATCTTTCTCTAATGCAAAACGACGAAAGCGAAAGCGTCAGAAATATCGTCTCGGAAAGACTACCTAAATAAAATAGAATTAATCAATAATAACATAATAACATATGACAACCAACATATGAAGACCGTTCTTATTACCGGCTCCACCGACGGCATAGGCAAACAGACCGCCCTTATTCTGGCTCAGAAGGGCTTTTTTGTGCTGATACACGGCAGGAACGAAGATAGATGCAAACAAACCGTAAAAGAAATTTCCGCCTTAACCGGCGGTAAAAATTTGGATTATTTTGTCTGCGATTTTATATCGTTAAAAAATGTTTTAAATTTTTCGGAAGAAGTTAAAAAAAGATGCGATAATTTAGATATTTTAATAAACAATGCCGGCGTTTATTTAAAGGATTATATATTATCTCCCGAAGGAATAGAGGCGACGTTTCAGATAAATTATCTTTCCATGTTTTTTCTTACCTTAAATCTGCTTCCCATAATCAAATCCGTAAATACAGAACCTGCCCGAATAATAAATGTCAGTTCTACGGCGCATTCTTCCAAAATGGATTTTGATAACTTGGTTAAACCCGCAAAATACGACAGTCATAGGGCTTATAGCTTTTCCAAACTGTGCATTATTTATTTTACGATTGAGTTAAGCGAAAGGCTTAAAGATAAAAATATCACCGTAAACTGTCTGCATCCCGGGGTCATAAACACAAAACTTTTAAGGACTGGATGGGGCGGCGCAGGAAGGTTTTTTGGCAGAGGTTTGTCCGAAGGAGCTAAGACTTCCGTTTATCTGGCGACTTCTAAAGAAGTAGAAAATATAACCGGAAAATATTTTAGCGATTCAAAAATAGCAAAACCGTATAATATAGTTTATGATGCGGATATAAGAAGAAAATTATGGCGGCTAAGCGAAGAATTAATTGAAATAAAATGCAGGTAAAAATTATATGATTCCGCCAAATCAAAACAAAGTGGACGATCTGATTCAACTTGACTTAGGATATGTTCCCGATGTCGGCATCGAGGATTACAGGCTTACTATAAAAGGCTTAGTCGAAAATCCAAAGGTTTTGACTTACGAAGATATCGTAGAAATAGGAAACGATAAAGTCATAGACGACTTTCACTGCGTTACCGGCTGGACGAAAGAATCCGCCGAATGGGAAGGTGTTTTATCAAAAAAGCTATCCGCCGCCGTTAAACCTCATAAAAATGCAAAACATGTGCTGATAGGTTCATACGACGGCTACACGACAAACATAGATATAGACTTCTTGCTTAAAGACAACTCGATTCTTGCAATTAAATACGGCAGAAAAGTTTTAACACTGGAACACGGTTTTCCGGTGCGTCTTATTATTCCGGATAAATACGCTTACAAAAGCGCCAAATGGGTAAAGACGATTACTTTTTTAGATAAAGAAGAGCTTGGATATTGGGAGCAAAGAGGCTATTCCAACGGCGCAGACCCTTTTAAAGAAGAAAGGTATGCTTCGGAAAGGTAATTATGATATTATAATTATATATAATTATACTGCTTTTTGACCATGTTTATGAAATAGGCGGCCGTTGATTTTATAAACTTAATCTTATCTAATATCTAAATATCTAAACTAAAATTATTTTTGTAAATTCATGTTATGGGCGAAACTAGGGTAAACTTAAAGCATTTGCTCGAAGATATACGCGATTCATATCCTATTTCCCAAGAAGAAGTCATTATTACCGAACTTGTCGCAAATTCTATAGATTCCCACGCAAATAATATTAAATTTACGACGGATATCCAGAACAATAAGCTGACAATCATAGATAATGGAAAAGGGATGGGCAGGAAAGAATTGCATGAATACCACGACATTGCATCTACGACTAAAACGAGGGGTATGGGAATAGGTTTTGCCGGGGTCGGCGCAAAATTATCCCTTCTTATCGCCGAAAAAGTTATAACCGAAACGATAACCGGTACTTTTCACGGGGCAACGATTTGGAAACTCGAAAACAATCAAAAAGCTCCATGGAAACATATAGAGCCGCCTGGATTAGTTAATTTCAAAACTGGTACCGCCGTTTCTATTTTTCTTAAGGGGTCGCACAAACCAAAAAATTTCCTTCTTTTAAATCCCGAATTTATCGGCAATACGATAAAAACCCATTTTTACACTATTTTAGAATCAAGCTTTCAAAAAATCCTTAAAAATTTTTACGGAATAGATTTTAATTTTTACGTAAATGAACAAAAAATAGAACTAACCAATTTAGAAAATTTCGATAAAAGCGAGGCGTTTAAAATTCATATAGGAAAAAGAGAGAAACCTGCCGGCATAGGCTTTTTAAGAAAATATAGTAATGAACTGCCCGAAGAAAAAAGGGGTATAGCCGTATCTACCTGCGGAAAGGTTATAAAACAGGGATGGGACTGGCTTGGGATCCTGCCCAAAAACCCTTCGTATATTACCGGAATAGTCGAAATTCCGGCGCTATCTATGATTTTAACCACCAACAAAGCCGACTTTCTCAGAGATACGGCAAGTCTTCAAAAATATTACAAATACAGAAAGGCAATACTTGAAGCAATCGAGCCTATTTTAAATAAATTCAGCGAATTAAATGAGCCTGTAAAAAAGAAAGAAAAACAGCTAAACCCTTTAGAAAAGGAAATAGGCTTGGTTCTGGATAATATACTGGAAGACTTTCCCGAATTAGACCCGCTAATAGGTAAGAAGGGAAGACCTAAAACTATTTCAGGCGTTATTGCAAATCCTGACGAAAAAGTTTTTAAAACCGCCGCTTTGGACATTGACGCTATTATAGCCGGAATTGAAAAGGAAACGGGCGGTACGACGCCCGCCGGTGTCTTGCAAAATGACGGAAGTGGCATAGATGAAGATATAAGCGATAATAAAAATGACAATAAAATTGATAAAGAATATGAAAACGAAGATGTCTATCTCGATAAACCGGATTTAGCCCCGGAAAGCGGCATATACGTCAAACCGCATAAGATTAATCGAAAACCGCCAGGGTTAATGATAGATTTTTATGAAAACAATAGTTCAGAAGAATTGGGAAAATTAGGCGAAAATACCATCTGGATAAACAAGGCACATTCCGCATTTAAAAAGGCGGAAAAAAATGGAAACGAAAACTACCATATTGCAATTTCCATAGCCTTAGTACTTTCGGGATATTTGAACGAACGGAAATCTACAAAAGAGTTTATTAATAAATTTTTGTCGGTATGGGGAAAAGGCGGCTCAATATTTTTATGAATGTTTTTGTTATTTTATTGAGTAGTGGAACTTAATTATAAATTATGAAAAAAGCTTTATTTAAAGAGACTGCCGCTTATCTTTCGGATAACGAAAGAAAAGCCTTAAGTGAACTTAAAGAAAAGATAAACG
>JAKASB010000101.1 GCA_021828255.1 bacterium
CATAAGGGTATCTGACCGAAAGCGGGTAACGGGCTAATCCGTCATAAATAGTGCTTATCGTCTTACCGCCCGCAGAGGAGTCTATAGCTTCGTTTATGCTTTTAAGCGATATTCCGTAAAAACCCATTGCATCGGGATTTGGCTTAATTACTATATACGGCCTGTTATAAACCCTTTCGGCATAAGCGCTCAATGTCCCCTTTACCATGGAAGCGGCTCCGGCAACTCCCTCGGCTAATTTTTGCAAGGTTTTTACGTTAGAGCCGTATATTTTTATTCCTATAGGCGTCCTTAAACCGGCAGACGTCATTTCTATTCTATTTTTAATGGGCATCGTCCACACATTTTCAAGACCGGGTATATTTAATGCCTTATTCATTTTATTAATCAGCTTTCCGACGGTCATGCCGGCAGGCCAATATTTTCTTCTTTTTAAAACGATTGTCGTTTCTGTCATGCTTAAAGACGATGGATCAAAAGCCGTATTTGCCCTGCCCGCTTTTCCGGTAACCATTTTTACTTCCGGAAATTTTTTGATTATCCTGTCTTCTACTTGCAAAAGTTGCGCCGCATCAGTGTAAGAATAGCCCGGGGTCGAAGAAGGCATATATAAAAGCGTTCCTTCGTTTAATGGGGGCATGAACTGCGAGCCGAGCCGGCCGTATGCGAAATATCCGCTTGCCAAAACAACAAACAGCAAGGTCAAAAATACAATCTTATGTTTCATGACGAATTTTAAAACGGGCGAGTACAAAAAAACTAAAAACCTGTTTATAGGATTTTTATCTAAAGGCATTATTTTGCCTTTAATCAAATAAATCATAAGAATAGGCACGAATATAACGGAAATAACCGCAGCAAAAACCATAGAAAATGTTTTAGTGTATGCTAACGGTCTGAACAATGCGCCTACTCCGCCCGTTAAAAAGAAAATCGGCAGAAACCCCACAGCTATAATAATAAGCGAGAAAAAAAGCGGCTTACCCATCTCTTTTGCGGAATCAACGATGCAGAGTTTTCTCGCCTCTTCCTTATCTTCCATGTCGCCATATGGAGACATTTCGGGCGCGTTTTCTAAAATTTCCAGATGCGAATGGGAGTTTTCGATCATTACTATAGCGGAAGCGGTCATTGCGCCGATTGCAAGCGCTATACCTGAAAGAGACATTATGTTTGCGCTTATATGAAGGATAAACATAAGCAAAAAAGCCCCGAAAATAGCAAACGGAATCATTATGACGACAACTAAAGACGACCTTAAATGAAACAGGAAAAGCATGATGACGAAGATAACTATTAAAATTATCATAATAAGCGTAGTTTTAAGAGTCGAAACGGAACGATGAATCAGGGTACTCTGGTCGTATGTAGTTATTATTTTTGCGCCTTTCGGAAGCGAATTTTTAAGTTCTTTGAGTTTGGCTTTTACGGCGGCGATTACTTTCAGCGTATCTGAGCCCTGGTCTTTTATGACCACCCCGCCTATCATCTGTCCTTTGCCGTTTAAATCGGAAATAGAGCGGCTTGAAGCAGGCACTAATTGAACCGTTCCTATGTTTTTGACTAAAACAGGCGTGTGGGTCGTCGTAGCGCCTACGACTATATTTCGTATCTGGTTTAAATGATGGAGATAACCCTTGACGTAGATTAAGTGGCTTACTCCAGACGAAGAGTTTATAACCCTTGCCCCGGTATCGGAGTTGGAAGATTTTATATTATTAATTACCTGAGATAACGATAAATCATAATACTGAAGCGCTTTAGGATTAACCGTAACCTGATACTCTTTATTCCAGCCGCCGTAAGTCGCAACCTGTGCCACCCCCGGCACGGTTTCTAAGGCATATCTTAGGAAATACTCCTGATAGGAATATAAATCCGCTAAACTCTGGTTATGCGCTTTGTCTATTATTGCATATTGATAGACCCAGTCCACGCCGTTTGCGTAAGGGCTTAAGACGGGGGAAACACCCGGCGGAAGCAGTTTTTTTGCCTGAGACAGATATGTAAGTATCTGCGCTCTCGCCCATCCTAACGATGTCCCTCTTTTAAATACTACCGTAACAAAAGAGGTGCCGTACATAGAATTTCCTCTTACCTCTTTAACCCTTGGAGCAGAAATGAGCGAGGACTCAATAGGGTAGGTTACCTGAAGCTGAACTATGTTAGGCGGCTGTCCCGGCCATGCCGTTTTAATGATAACCTCGGAAGGCGCTATATCTGGAAGGGCATTAAGTCTTATATTGTACATTGCATAAACCCCGCCGAGTCCCAAAAATAGCATAAAAACAAAAACAAGAAACATATTGTTTATGCAGTAATCTATTATTTTATTTATCATAAATACTCTCCAATATTTTTCATATTAAATTCTTTATATCACGTCAAACTAGATTCACCGTGCGTGTGAATGATAAATTGTTTGTATTATTACATTCCAGGCATACCTGTCATAGAACTAGTAGTCTGCGACAGGTTAGAGTCGCTCGACATAAGAAACGTTCCCGATACTACGATTCTTTCGCCGTCTTTTAATCCCGATATTACCTGATAGTAATTGCCGTATCTTGTTCCTATAACGACATATTTCGGCATAAAATAGCCCTTTCCTTTATAAACGAATACAAGAGGTTTTGCTCCTGTTATAAGAACGGCAGACGTAGGAACGGCAATAACCTTTTCGCTTTTAATCATAATTTCGGCATTTCCGTACATATCCGGTTTTATTTCGCCGTTCGGGTTGTTAAAAACGAGCCTGACCTCGTCAACTCTTTTTTTGCCGGCAAGATAAGGATAAATAAACGAAACCCTGCCGTAAAATATCTTTCCTGGATATGCATTAAATCCCACCCTTACCGTTTCTCCAATCTTTACGAAAGGTATATCCTTTTCATAGACCCATATATTCATCCATACACGGTTTAGTCCAGTCAGTTTATAAAGCGGCTGTCCTGCATTAAAATAACTTCCGGAAAAAATTGATTTTTTTAAAAAAACGCCGGTTATCGGCGAGTAAACGGTAGTATCCGTCAAAATAAGCCTGCCCGTCTTTAGTAAATTCAACTGGCTGTTTGTTATGCCGAACTGTTTTAGCCTGAAGACAGAGGAATTTAAGAAGGATTTAGCCTCATTTTCTCCGAAATTAAAACCAGATTTTTTTAATTTTATATAATTTTTATAAGCAAGTACGAAATCTTTTTCGCTGTTGACTAACTCCGGGCTGTAAACCGTAAAAAGAGGCTCCCCTTCATAAACGCTCATACCGGGTTTGTTTATAAAGAGTTTTTTGACGTAACCGCCATATTTCAATGTTACGGTTTTTTCCAGAGGAACGCTGTAAGTAACCTCGCCTATAGTTTTAATCTCTCTTGTTAAATTCATTAATTTTGCTTTTCCTACTTTTATGCCGTAAAGTTGCCTTTGAACCGTACTGACCATTATTGCACCCTTAGCCATTTTCATTTTAGGTTTTGCGCTTGTGGTATTTCCGGCAGAAATCTGTTTCCGTCCGGTAAATATGTTCATATTTTTAAAAAATAGAACTGTAACAATGCCGCCGAGAATAAAGGCTGATAAAAATATTAAGATATTTTTAGAAACTTTCATTTTGATTAACTCCTTAATTTTCATATTTTTATAGTTTTCACAATTTTTATTGTATTTTTCCAATAACTTGTTCGAGGCGGGATTTGTCTATATAATATTTTGCATTATAGATATCCCTTTTGAACTCTGAGTTTATTAACTTTCTGAAACTGTCTAAGAGCGAGAATGCGGACGACCTTTTTACTCCAAAAGATGCTATTTCGGCTTTTAAAAGAAGCTTTGCTTCTGGAACATATAAACTTTCGTATAATTTATAATTGTTTTTATTTAAACGCATGTCTTTTAGATATAAGCTAACGCTTTTTATAATGCGCAATTTTTCCCAGCTGATATCGTAAATAGACGAAAGTTTATCCTTTTCGGCTTTATTTATTAAAGGTTTCTGGTATGAGTTAAAATATACGGGCAAAGATAACCCGACTGAAGCCGATAAAACAGGAACCATAGAATATCTGTCTCCGTAACCGACTTTAAGATAAAAATCGGGAAGATACGATTCCTTTGCATATGCGGCTTCATAATTCGATTTTTTAGCAAGATATTTTAACGATTTTAGTTCAGGATTAGATTTATATGCCGTTTTTATATCTTCTTTTTCGTTTAATTCATTTG
>JAKASB010000102.1:0-1464 GCA_021828255.1 bacterium
AAGAGGCTATAAAATGGAAGAAATAAATTATATCGATATATTTGAAATTAAAAAACTACTGAAGGGGTCATTTGTGGGAAAAAATTTGTATTACGAAGAAAAGGTTGATTCCACGAATACTCTTGCCAGAGATTTAGCATCTAAAGGCGTAAAAAACGGAAGCGTAGTAATTGCAGATTGCCAGGAAAAAGGAAGAGGCAGAAACGGAAAATTCTGGACATCTCCCTGCGGATGCAATATCTATATGTCTATAATATTAAAACCTAAATTTACTCCCGAAACTGCCCAAGGAATGACGATTTTAGCCGCCGCATCCGTAGCCGACGCAATAGTCGAAGTTACTTCCATTAAGCCTCAGATTAAATGGCCTAACGACATTCTTATAGGTTCTAAAAAAGTTTCGGGAATATTGACGGAAATGGGTACGCAAAATATGACTATAGAATATATCATAGTGGGAATAGGAATGAATGTTAATATACCGGAAAAAGATATGGACGAC
This sequence comes from bacterium, assembly GCA_021828255.1. GTDB lineage: Bacteria > SZUA-79 > SZUA-79 > Acidulodesulfobacterales > Acidulodesulfobacteraceae > Acidulodesulfobacterium_A. The sequence continues at coordinate 503 of JAKASB010000102.1, forward strand.
AAAATAAAAAATATTGCAACCTCGCTCTTAATAGAATCCGAAAAAACAAACGGTTCAAAAGATCTTATAGACAGGAATAAGCTGATCGCATCTATTTTAAACAAATTCGACAAATATTATGAAATGTTTTTATCTACCGGTTTATCGTCCGTTCTCGGATATTATCAAAAATACTTCGGAATGATGGGCAAAACTATTGCAATAAATGTTAAAAATAGAAGGGTCGAAGGACAGGTCGTCGGCATAGATTCAAAAGGAGCGCTCCTTTTAAAAACAGGTGAAAATGAACTGGAAAAGATTGTTTCCGGCGAAATATATTTTTAAACTTTATGATACTCTCTTGCGATATAGGCAACTCATCCTCCTCTTTTGGATTATTCGATGAGAAAGGCTACGATATAATTAGAACCTTCCGAATAAATACCGCAAAAATTTCATCTTTACAGGATTTAAAAAAACTTCTATCAAAAAATACCGGCTTAAAAGACATACAAGCCGTTTCCGTTTCGTCTGTAATGCCTTCCGCAGATCCGCTTTATAAAGAATTCTTTGCTAAGGCAAAATTAGAACCCTTTTTTATTTCACCTGACATAAAATTAAACATAAGGATATGCATAGAGAATAGCCGGATGTTAGGCGCCGATAGAATTGCAAACGTTAGTTATGCACATTTTTCAAGCCAAAAATTTCAAATAGTGGTCGATTTAGGAACAGCTTTAACAATAGACGTCGTTAATAAAAATGGAAATTTTTTGGGCGGAATTATCTATCCGGGTTTATCCGCACTTGCAGACGGTCTCTACAAATCAACCGAAAAACTTCCTTTAGTTAAAATAACCAAACCAAAAACATTGATAGGAACAAATACCGAATCGGCAATTCTGTCCGGAATATATCACGGCGTTTTGTTCTTAACAAAAGGATTTATCGACAACATTTGCAATTTTTACAATATTTGCGGT
>JAKASB010000102.1:1564-4192 GCA_021828255.1 bacterium
AGCCTGACGGGGTGGTTAGGTATTAAATGGGAATATAATACTATGCACCCTACGTTCCTTCCTGCCATGATTTTAAATAGTTTATCTGTTCTTCCGTAAGCGTATCTATCTCTATATCCATCGACTTAAGTTTCAAGAAAGCAATCCGCTCGTCTATTTCTTTCGGAACATTGTAAACCCCCGGCGACATAGTCTTCCCTAAAACCGCAAACTCCGCCGAAAGAGCCTGAACGGAAAAACTCATATCCATAACGCTTGCCGGATGTCCGTGAGCGCTTGCAAGGTTGATAAGCCTGCCTTCAGCCAGCAGATATATTCTTTTGCCGTCTTCTAAAGTATATTCTTCGACGAAATCTTTGACGTTTCTTACTTTTTTTGCAATTTTCTTCAGCTTTTTTATATTTATTTCAACGTCAAAATGTCCGGAGTTGGAAACTATAGCGCCGTCTTTCATATTTTTAAAATGATCAACGTCGATAACATTTATATCGCCGGTAACGGTGCAAAAAATATCACCTATCTTTGCCGCATCCGTTCCTTTCATAACCCTGAATCCGTCCATTACCGCCTCTAGAGCCTTAATCGGGTCTATTTCCGTAACTATAACGTTAGAGCCGATACCCCTTGCCCTTGAAGCAAGTCCCTTGCCGCACCAGCCGTAACCCATAACTACGAAATTTTTGCCCGCAAGCAGCATATCCGTAGCTCTTATTATCCCATCGATAGTAGATTGCCCGGTGCCGTACCTATTATCGAAAAGATGCTTTGCATCGGCGTCGTTAACCGCGATAACCGGTATTTTAAGCTCTCCAGCCGCTTCCATGGAACGGAGTCTTATCACTCCGGTGGTCGTTTCTTCCATAGACGCTTTAATATTTTTAATTAATTTTTTATGTTTCTTGTGTATTACGGATATGAGGTCGGCACCGTCGTCAAGAGTCATATTGGGTTCATGGCTCAAAATACTTTCTATATGCTTATAATAGGTACCTGCGTCTTCCCCTTTTATGGCATAAACGTCTATTCCAAAATCCTTTGTAAGTGAAGCGGCGACATCATCCTGTGTCGAAAGCGGATTTGAAGCACACAAATATACGTTTGCCCCGCCTTCTTTCAGGGTTCTTGCAAGATTGGCAGTTTCGGCGGTAACATGAAGACAGAGCCCCATAGTTAAGCCTTTAAAAGGTTTTTTATCGGCAAACTGCCCTTTTATTAATCCTAAAACGGGCATATCCTGTTCTGCCCACAAAATTCTTTCTTTGCCTTGTTTCGCAAGTTTAACGTCTTTTATATCTGCCATCCTGTTTCCTCTTAATTAGTTTTTAATTAAAATTGGTTTATTTAATTTATTATTTTATTATATTTGTTTATACGAATTCTTTGGTCATGCTTAAACTTTGTGCCTCTTTCTTAATCTCTTCGATTTTAATAAGTTTTTCCCATACGAAATCCTCGTCGAACCTGCCAAAGTGCCCATAGTTAGATGTTTTAGCATAAATAGGCCTCAAAAGATCAAGCGTCTTCACTATGTTATACGGTTTTAAGTTAAATACTTTACAGATAGCATCGGAAATTGCTTCGTCCGAATAAATTCCCGTGCCGAAAGTATTTGCCATAACCGAAACAGGTTCGGCGATGCCTATAGCATACGCAATTTGAACTTCGCATTTTTTTGCGATACCGCTGCCCACGACGTTTTTAGCGATAAACCTTGCCATATAAGAACCGCTTCTATCAACCTTAGAGGGATCCTTCCCTGAAAAAGCTCCTCCGCCGTGTCTGCCCATTCCACCGTATGTATCGACCATTATTTTTCTTCCCGTAAGCCCGGTATCGCCGTTAGGACCGCCTATAACAAAACGTCCTGTCGGATTTATAAAAAATTTAGTATCTTTATCCATCAGTTTAGCCGGTATAGTTTTACCTATCACCTCCGAAATTACGGCATCTTTAAGTTTTTCCTGCGACACAGATTCTGTATGCTGGGTAGAAAGAACGATAGAAGTAATTTTATCAGGTTCACCGTTTACATATCTGACCGAAACCTGAGATTTTCCATCCGGTCTTATGAAATCCAGAACGCCGGTTTTTCTAACTTCGGCAAGTCTTTTGGTTAGTTTATGGGCATAATAAATAGGAGCCGGCATAAAATCTTCAGTTTCCGTCGTGGCATATCCGAACATAAGTCCTTGGTCCCCCGCACCCTGGTCTTCGTCCTTTTCTCTTTCGACGCCCATTTTTATATCGGAAGATTGCTTGCCGACCGCCGCTATTATTCCGCAACTCTTATAATCGAAACCTATGGATGAATCGTCGTATCCTATTTCTTTTATAGCATTTCTGATTATATCCTGATAATTTACCGAACCGTTTGACGAAACCTCGCCTGCAATGGCTACAAGACCGGTCGTTACCATTGTTTCTAAAGCAACCCTAGAATATTTATCCTGCACAATAAAAGCATCGAGGATAGAATCTGATATTTTGTCGCAAATCTTATCTGGATGCCCTTCGGTAACGGATTCGGAAGTAAAAATAAAACTTGATTTTTTATTGTTCATAATGATCCACCTTTTTAAAAATTATAATTATAATATACGTTATATAATATATGTTTATGTTGCATAC
>JAKASB010000103.1:0-2154 GCA_021828255.1 bacterium
GAAAACAGGCGCGCTAAATTCGTCTGCTACGCCTGTCTTTACGATATCAAGAAAAATAATTTTGAGTATTTTTACGGAGAATTAAACGGTTTAATTGCGGGCGAAATAAGCGGAACAAAAGGTTTCGGCTACGACCCCGTTTTTATAGTTCCGGAATTTAATAAAACGGTTGCACAGTTGGAAACTTCCGTAAAGAATAAGATATCGCATAGAGCGATTGCTTTCGGGAAGGTTGCAGGTGCGATCGATAAATAAAAATGAATAAAAAACTTATAGAAGAATTTTCGGCGCTGTTGGGAAAAGAGCGGGTTTTGTCGGAAACCGAGGAACTCCTCTGCTATTCCTACGATGCCACGTCTAAGGGTTTTATGCCCGATGTCGTAGTATTTCCGCTTAATGCCGAAGAAATATCTAAAATAGTCAAATTATGCTTAAAATATGATACTCCCGTCGTTGGAAGAGGTTCAGGAAGCGGATTTTCGGGAGGAAGCCTGCCGTTAAAAGGCGGAGTCGTCGTTTCGTTTACAAAAATGAACCGCATTTTAGAATTAGACGAAGAAAATATGTTTGTAACCGTTGAGCCTGGAATTATCAATGCGGATTTAAAATCGTATCTTGCCGGTAAAGGATATTTTTATCCTCCCGACCCGGCAAGTTATGAATTTTCGACGATAGGAGGCAACGTTGCCGAATGTTCAGGCGGACCCAGTGCCGTGAAATACGGCGTTACCAAAGACTATGTTGCTGCGCTCGAGGTTATAACGGGAGAGGGCGAAATAATAAATACCGGCTCAAAAACCGTTAAAAACGTTTCGGGTTATAATCTCACTCAGCTTTTGACCGGTTCGGAAGGTACACTTTGTCTTTTTTCCAAGATTACGCTTAAAATTTTATCCAAACCGGAAACAAATTCGTTAATTTTAGTATCGTTTGGCGATATAGATAAAGGATTTAAGGCGGCAATTCGGCTCTTAAAACTAAGAAACAGGCCGTCTATGCTAGAATTTATGGATAAATCCTCCATTGAATCCGTTAAAAGCTATTTTAAAAGTGATATAATAAAAATTGAAGGCAAATTTTTGTTTATAATAGAGGCTGACGGTTCACAGGCAGATGTTGATAAATCTATAGGTGAATATGAAAAAATATTGAATGAATTTTCGCCTATTTTTATTTTTGCTTCCGGAAAAGACGAGGATAAAAAAGTTATAATGGATGCGAGAAAAGCAATATCTCCGTCTTTAAGAAAATACGGCGACCTTAAAATAAATAACGATATTGCCGTTCCGGTAAATAAAATCCCGCAGATGCTTTCGTTTTTGGAAGAAACTTCGCGAAAATACGAAATCCCCGTTATAAATTTCGGACACTTTGGGGACGGAAATATTCACGTAAATATTATGCTGGAAAAAAATAATGCCGGTATGGTGCAAAACGGAGAAAAAGCAAAATACGAGATTCTAAAAAAGACAGTGGAACTTGGCGGAAGCTTATCGGGTGAACATGGAATAGGACTTGAAAAAAAAGAGTTTATGAAATTAAAATACGGCGATTATTATATGAATATATTAAAAAATATTAAAAATGTATTCGATCCTCAAAATATTATAAATCCCGGAAAAATATTTTAAGGCGGGATTGTTTCGCTATGCTCGCAATGACTAAAAAAGGAGTTTTATTATATTAAAAGAAAAAGATACAAGTTATCTGAACTGCGTTAATTGCGGCAAGTGCCTGCCCGTTTGTCCTTCATACAATATCAGTTTAAACGAGTTTTTCAGTCCGAGGGGCAGAGTGCGTTTAGTTTTGACCGACAATGACGATAAATTGCCGCTAAGAGCCTCGAAAGTTTCCGAAGCGATGTCTTCTTGCCTTCTATGCGGAAGATGTGTCAAAATCTGTCCCAACGACGTAAAAATAGGCGAACTGGTAATTAATGAAAAAATAAAGTTAAGCGAACTTACGGGTACCGGTATTGTTTTTTCAAAAGATAAACTTGCGTTGAGAGCGCTTAAAAATAAAAGGAAAGTTTTGCTAAAATCTACCTTAACAATTGCAAACATTCCAATTATAGAAAAACTGGCAGGCAGGTATGCGCCGAAACCGGAAGGTAAATCTTTTATTCAAAACAGGGATTTGATATTTAATGCAGAT
>JAKASB010000103.1:2254-4127 GCA_021828255.1 bacterium
CGGAAATGCGAAGGCGGACAATAAAAACGTTTTTAAAGCCGGTTATTTTAGCGGCTGTGTTTTTAACAGCATATTTCCGCAAATATCTGCCGATACAATAACCTCGCTGATAAAAAACGGGATTGAGGTATTTGTTCCGCAAATGCAGGGATGCTGTGGACTGCCGTTTATTTCGAGCGGTGACGTAAAATCATTTAGGGAACTTGCGTTGAATAATGCAAGGGCTTTTAAAAATAAGGGCTTAGATTACATTATAACGTCCTGTGCTTCCTGCTCTTATTCCATAAATAAGCTTTATCCTTTATATTTCGATGCAAACGACGAAGGTTATGCCAAAGTTCTACAATTTTCTAAAAAATTGCTTAATATCTGGTCGTTTTTTAAAGAATTGGAAAAAAGAGGCATTAAAATAAAAACCGGAGAGTTAAAAAAAGAAATCGACGTGGTATTTCATATACCATGCCATCTTTTTGACCTGCCAGAGTTTAAGCCGTCGTCTTATAACGAAAATTTAATCGGTGAAGCAGGGTTTATCGCAGGCAAAATCAAAGGTTTAAAATTAAAACCCCTTAAGTATAACTATTGCTGCGGAAACGGCGGTATGTTTAACATAAGGTATTACGGTTTATCTAAAGAAATTACGAAACGAAAGTTTGAGGAAATTAAAGAAGCATCCCCACAGGAAATATTGACGTCCTGTTCCGGCTGTATGTTTTCGTTAAAAGACCAGAAAGGAATATTAAAAGAAAATGAAAGGTTGCCGGTAAGTCATTTAATAAGCATTTATGCCAAAAGTTTAATTTAAATTAAAATAGTCTGACTATATCATATCTTTTACCTGTGTTTACCAGCGCGCGTCGTTAATGCGGGCAAAAGATGCCGGAAACGACGGAAACGATGCCGGATTTACAAGCATAGTTATAGCTTTATTTGCTTTTTCTATTTTTACGGGAAGTGTTCCTGCGAACTCTCCATCACACTGATAAAATATATATTTATTTTCAGACGGATTAGAAGACGATATAATCATCTTGTCGGCTTTTATGTAAAAGTCGGGGTTATCCGAATATTTTTTATAAAACGTCAGCGACTTTAATATGGAAAAAATAACATCCGTTCTGCCTTTCGCATTCTTTACCAATCTTATATTAAATTTTTCATTTAAGGGCGAATTGCCGGGAAATACTTTAAAAGGTCCGCCGTAGTATCGTATATTGGATACGATAATCTCTTTAGCATTATGTTTAGCGTAAATTTTCCCGTCCTTTATTACTTCCAGAGATAAATCATAAAATTTATAATTTTTAGTCAGCTTAATTATGTTAAATATATAGCTGATATATTTTATGAAATTATTATATATTCTTTTTTTATTTTTTTTTATTTTTTCCTCTATATTTTTAACGATAAAAGCGTCGAATCCGATGCCTGTCATAGCGAAAAAATATTTTTCATTAGCTTTACCCAAATTTATTTTAACCGGTTTGTATTTATAAATAATTTCATTAAGAGCTTTCCTAAAGAGATAAGGCGTTTTGTTTTCCAAAGCAAAAAGATTAACAGTTCCCATTGGCAAATGAGCAATCGGAATATCCGTAAAGACTAAATTATTTATAACGTAATTTAAACTTCCGTCGCCTCCTGCCACTAAAACCATATCAAAAAAATTTACGATACTTTCTTTCTCGATACAATTTTCAATTATGTTTAACGTATCGGTTAAGATATGCCTGTCTTTGAAAAAATTTAGGATATAAGAAAGTTTTTTTTCGGAGAAACGGCCTGACTTAGGATTGTAAATAATTAATGCTCTTTTTAAATTCATATTAATTAAATTTTAATAAATATAAAAATTATTTGCAATGGATTAAGG
>JAKASB010000016.1:0-4340 GCA_021828255.1 bacterium
TTTTCAATAAAGAAACCAACAAGACTAATTCCTGTATTCCCGCTCCGCTATATTCTAACGGAATCTCATTTCCTTCATTTTTTGTTACAATTATCGTGAATTTAACTTTATCTTTCGAGTTATGATTTAAACTGTTGTTTAAAAGTCTAAATTCAGCCGACCGGTTAATCGACAGATTTTTCAACAGCGCAAAAAGCCGGTATTGAAAAATATATCGATAAACCTTGACTAACTTATGCGGCGGCGGACTAAATCTTTTTTATTTAAAAGCGGAAAGCAAAAAACAAATTTTCTTTTTCTTGAAGTTGTATTTGCTTTGTATTTTATGATACTTTTTTATGAAAAGTATAATCTCCCCCTTTCCCCATAACTTTATCTTTTTTATTTTTCTTTTTAAAAACTTCTGATATAATAACATTATTAATTTAATCGGGGGTATTATGCATTATATAAATTTAGGCTTGCTTCTAATTATAGCGGGTCTTGTCATCGGCGTCTATGTTCATACGGACAGAAAGATTGATAAATTGTCCGATGAAATAAAAGAAGTGGATAATAAATTATCCACTGAAATAAAAGAATTAGATAACAAATTATCCGCCAGAATGGATAGGTTATCCGACAGAATGGACAAGTTATCAGACAGAATTGACAGGATATATGATATACTTTTCAATATGGGATTTAGGGGAAAAGAATATCGGGATAAAACCGCAAACGAACAAACATAAATTAAGCCTTTTGTCTCAAAATTGCCACATCTTATTTTTGTTGGTAATTTTTAATTAATAAAATAAATAACTTACGTATTAAGGGTTTATGGCTGTTAACCACTGGGTCGATGGTTCGAATCCGTCTCGGGGAGCCACTTAAAAACACCGCATTTAAGCCTTTCGTTAAAAAAATTCTTAAAGTATTCCTGCAAATTTGGTTAAACATTACCTGAAGAAGTTGGAACGACATGAAATGAAACATCGGGAAGGCTGTCTATAAGACGATTTACTATGCTTTTTTTTAAAAATCTGTTTAAAAATCTTCTTTTTTCATTTGTAGCCCCTATTACAAGATGAGAAATATTGTTGCTTTTTACGAAATCAATAACCCCTGAAACAACATCCTTCGCTTGAAAGCTAAAAACCGGGGCGCCTAAATTTTCGGCAACGGAAATATTTTTAGATAACGATTTTTCGTAATCTACGGATTTATTTTTTTCCCTGTGTTTTAAATTAATATGAAGAACATAAAGATTTGAATTTAATTTTCCCGCAAGTTTTGAGCCTATCCTTACAAGTCTTGCCGAATCAGGATTAGAACTAATTAAGACAAGAACTCTTTCATTTGATTTTAATTCTAATTTTTCATCCGGATTTCCAATTTTATTAGATTGAGTATTTAATTCATCAGCAATCGTCCTCAATGAAAGCTCTCTTAAAGTTAAGAGATTTTCTATTTTAAAAAAATTATTTAATGCGGCTTGAATTTTTTCTTTTGAATAAATTTTTCCGGTAGTAAGCCTTTTTATTAATTCGCCTCCAGGGATATCGACGTTTATAATTTCCGTAACGTAATTTAAAATATAATCCGGAATTCTTTCACTCACTTTTATACCAAGGTCGGATTCCACTTTCTCGGCTATAGAATTAAGGTGAAATATATTTAAAGTAGTAAATACGCTTATACCGTTCTTGTAAATTTCTATAACATCTTCATACCTTTTTAAATTTTTTGAACCAGGAATATTGTTATGTGCTAATTCATCTATTAACACAATTGACGGTTTTTTTGCAATAACTGCTTCAACGTCAAGCTCTTCAAACACCGACCCTCTATATTCAATCTTTTTTCGCGGAATCGTCTTAAGATTTCTAATTTCTGTTTCGGTTTCTTTTCTCCCATGGGACTCGACATAACCGATAACGACGTCTATGCCGTGTTCAAGCAAATAATTCCCGTCTTCGAGCATCATATAAGTTTTACCGGTTCCAGGAGCGGCTCCCAAATAAACGCGGAACACATCAGTTTCACTCGAAGAATATTTTATCTTGTTAAGTATCGAATCTGCCGACGGTCTGTTGTATTCAATTTTCAAAGTTATTTTTTTACACCAGATGCAAAAAAGTTATTGCAATATCTATAAGCTTAATTCCTATAAAAGGCGCTATTATTCCGCCAAGCCCGTAAATCAAAAGATTTCTGGTCAAAATTGACGAAGCTGTGGCAGGTCTGTATTTAACCCCTTTTAATGCAAGCGGAATAAGTATTATTATAATAACGGCGTTAAATATAACGGCCGAAAGTATAGCAGATTCCGGGGAAGACAGCCCCATAATATTTAACGGCGCAAGCCATGGAAGAATAGGGGCGAACATTGCCGGTATTATAGCAAAATATTTTGCGACGTCATTCGCAATAGAAAACGTGGTAAGAGAACCTCTGGTTATGAGAAGTTGTTTGCCTATTTCAACTATTTCTATCAGTTTAGTCGGGTTTGAATCAAGGTCTATCATATTTCCAGCTTCTTTGGCCGCCATAGTTCCGGTATTCATCGCAACGCCGACATCTGCTTGTGCCAAAGCGGGAGCGTCGTTTGTTCCGTCTCCCGTCATAGCTACAAGTCTGCCCATAGATTGTTCTTTTTTTATAATCGCCATTTTGGTTTCAGGAGTAGCTTCCGCGACAAAGTCATCAACTCCGGCTTCGGCGGCAATCGTTCTTGCGGTTAAAGGATTATCCCCCGTTATCATAACAGTTTTAATCCCTATTTTTCTTAAACTGTTAATTCTCTCATTAATTCCTCCTTTTACGACGTCTTTTAAGTGTATAATTCCGAGCATACGTTCATTTACTGCGACTGCAAGCGGAGTGCCCCCTTGTTTTGAAATTTCCTCCGCTATTTTTTTTATGTTATCCGTAACAACGCCTTTATTTTGCTCTACGAATTTTATAATGGTTTCCACTGCCCCCTTCCTTATTTGTTCATTTTTATCTAAAATATTAACCCCGCTCATCCTTGTAAAAGCCGAAAATTGAATAAACTCAATATTATTTTCGTCGATATGCCTTCCCCTGAAGCCATATTTTTTTGCCAGCGCCACGATAGATCTGCCCTCCGGCGTTTCGTCGCTTAAAGACGAAAGCTGAGAATAGTCGGCTAATTCATTAACACTTGAGCCATCGGAAGGAATTAAAGAAACCGCCATCCTATTGCCAAATGTTATAGTTCCGGTTTTGTCCAGCAGAAGGGTGTTAATATCGCCGGCGGTTTCCACAGCTTTACCCGACATGGCAATTACGTTATATTTGACAAGTCTGTCCATACCCGAAATGCCTATAGCAGAAAGCAGCGCTCCTATAGTAGTAGGTATAAGACAGACAAGAAGCGCTACAAGAATTACTGGAGATATGTATCCATGAAAATAACCGGCTATGGGTTCTATAGTAACGACAACTACTAAAAAAAGAGCCGTCAACATGACGAGCAAAATATTAAGGGCAATTTCGTTAGGCGTCTTCTGCCTCGATGCACCCTCGACAAGCGATATCATCTTATCTAGAAAATTTTCTCCAGGGTTTGACGTTATCTTTATTATAATTTTATCCGATAAAACCTTAGTTCCGCCGGTAACCGCACTTCTATCGCCGCCGCTTTCCCTTATTACGGGAGCGGATTCGCCGGTAATAGCAGATTCATCTACGGAAGCAATTCCTTCTATTATTTCACCGTCGGCAGGAATGGTATCGCCTGATTCGGCAATAATTGTGTCCCCTTTTCTCAACTGAGACGCTTTTATCTTTTCTTCTTTTCCATCTTCTTTAAAAAGCCTCGCTATTACTTCGGTCTTTGTTTTTCTAAGGCTGTCTGCCTGCGCCTTACCCCTGCCTTCAGAAATGCTTTCTGCAAAATTGGCAAACAGAACGGTAAACCACAGCCACAAAGTAATTTGAAAAGTGAATAAAATATACCTAAAATCATGCAAAAAAAGGTCTTTGATAAATATTAACGTGGTAATAACAGAACCTATCTCGACGACAAACATAACCGGAGTTTTAATTAAAACCTTTGGACTAAGTTTTTTAAACGAATCTTTTATGGCCGATAAGATTATATTTTTGCTAAACGCAGAAACATAATATAATTTTTTAGACATGATTTTTTTATTCCTCTATTTATTTTATTTATGCTAACCCCTTAAAAATATATTTATACAGCTTGTAATCGCTTTTTTTAATCAGCAAAGAAAGTTTAAAATTTAGTTTTACGGTATTTACCCCCGGAGTTCCAAATATTCCTAACTGTCTATAAGATACGCCGTTTGTTACAAGTTTATAAAGTACGGTTG
>JAKASB010000016.1:4440-15672 GCA_021828255.1 bacterium
TAATCGCTTTTTTTAATCAGCAAAGAAAGTTTAAAATTTAGTTTTACGGTATTTACCCCCGGAGTTCCAAATATTCCTAACTGTCTATAAGATACGCCGTTTGTTACAAGTTTATAAAGTACGGTTGTAGGTATTCTGGTAAGTGACGATATCCTCGGCGCCTGATCAAGCGCCGCCGCTATAGAAATATAAGGTCCTAATCCCGAACCGGAACCTGTTACTATATCAACCGGCACATCGCCTTTTTTAATAGTTGGATTTTCTATTAAAAATTTATTTATCAATTTTTTTTCATGGTTTATGTATTTTCCGTTTGTAGGAGCATAATTAGAACCGCCAGACTCCGTTCCATTATATCCGTTTCCGGCGTACGATGGTCTTCCATTAAATACATAAGGGGACGTAAATTTTTCACCTATTAAAAAACTTCCGACCGGTTTTGAATTTTTATATATAATACTTCCGCCGGCCTGAAAAGGAAAGGCTATTTTCCCAATGCCCCAGATAAGAAATGTATATCCAAGCGAACATATAATATATAATAAAACCGTAAGTTTTATCATTTTTATTAATTCTTTTCCCATAATAAATATCCCCTGTCAATTTATAATAATAATATAGATAATATGTATTATACATATTTAATAAAATAAATGTCCTTTTACCATTGCAAAATGTTCGGCAATAGGTCCAAGCGCCAGCGCCGGAAAGAACGTCAACGCTCCGACAAGAAGTATGGTTGCCATTATAACGACATAAAATAAAGCGCCGTGGGCTGGAAATGTTCCGGCAGATTCCGGTATTCTTTTCTTTTTAATTAATGAACCGGCTATTGCAACCTGGCATATTATCGGAATATACCTGCCGAAAAATATCGTAAGTCCGAGAGAAATATTATAAAAAAGCGTGTTGCCGTTAAGTCCCGCAAATGCAGAGCCGTTGTTTGCCACGGTTGAGGTATAGGCGTATAAAATCTCACTTAGTCCATGCGGACCAGGATTTAATATACCCGCCAATCCCGCAGGTATCGCTATGGCTATTGCAAAAGGGATAAGAATAATAAACGCATGCGCAAATATTGCAAGTGTTGATAGTTTGACCTCCTTTGCCTCTATCTTTTTTCCGAGAAATTCAGGCGTCCTTCCTACCATAAGTCCGGCAATAAACACGCCTATTATAACCATAGTAAGCATATTTAAAAGCCCCACGCCTTTACCGCCGAATATGAGGTTTAACATCATTTCGGAGAGCAAAACCATGCCGGAAAGAGGCATAAAACTGTCATGGGCGCTGTCAACGTTGCCGGTGGTAAACGCCGTAGTAGCAGTCGCAAATAAAGAGGTCTGGGCAATTCCGATATGTTCCTGCTTCCCTTCCATATTGCCGCCCGGACTATTTTTAGAAATATGGATATTTGCTCCCAACTTTGCAAGTAACGGATTGCCATGCGCTTCCTGAGAATAAACTACGGCAAGGCAGACAATAAGCAAGGTCATAGCAACGGCAAATAAAGTCCAAGCATGCTTTTTATTTCCTATCATCACTCCGTACATTAAAAACAGCGCTATAGGAATAGTGCCCATCATAAATATAGTTAAGGCGTTAGTAAACGGGTTAGGATTTTCGTAAGGCTGAGCGGCGTTTGCGTCGTAAAAACCTCCTCCGTTAGTGCCGAGATTTTCGATAGATACCATAGAGGCTACAGGACCTACTGAAAGCGTCTGTTTAACTCCTGTTATATTAGTTACTTTTTTCTGCATGACAAACGTCTGCGGCGCCCCCTGCCAAAGCATAATGACGGCAAATATAATAGCCAACGGTAGAAAAAGCCTGTAAACAGCCTTTACAAAATCTACATAAAAATTACCTACATATTTTGCTTCATGTCTTATAAACCCGCGAATAAAAGCTATAGCAAAAACAAGTCCCGTGGCGGCTGAGGTGAACTGTAAAAAAACAAGCGCCATCTGAGAAAAATTTGATAAGACCTCTTCTCCACCGTAATTTTGCCAGTTCGTATTGGTTATAAAACTTATCGCCGTATTAAAATCAAGCGCCCACGGAATACCCGGATAATGCATCTGATTAAAAGGAAGAAAGTTTTGAAACCTTAATATGAAATAAACTATGGTCAGCATTAAAAAATTAATAATGATCCCTGTTTTTAAATATTGAACCCAGTCGGTTTCTTGATTTCTGTTAACTTTTAAGAATTTTAAAGTCAGACTCTCTAACGGACTTATAATGCCGTCTAAAAACGTAGGTTCGCATTGAAAAACATGCGCTAAGTATTTGCTTAACGGAATTGCAGCCGCAATCATAGCTAATAGTACTATTAAAATCTGTAAAATCCCGGTATAAGTCATTTTAACGCCTCTTTATTTTTTTGATTCCAATTATAATTTTAATTACAATTAAGTTAAATTTTATCTATAAAATCGGTGAAAAACCATAATATAACGTATAATGCGGCTATGCTGATAAAAGCTATTAAAAATGCAATCATTTATAGTCCTCTTTTTTAAATTTTAATTCGCACTTAATTCATAATTTATAGTTTATATTTATATTGATATTTATATATAGATATATAATGCAGGTTCAAAATTTATCCGGATATATCAACACATAAAACAAATATGCCAATACCAGTATAGAAACTATAAGAAGAATAATATTTTCTATCATAAGTAACCCACCTTTTGCTTTTATTACTTTTTTTGTCTTTTTATTCGCTGAAATATTTAAGCACTAGTATAGAAACAAGCAAAACCCCTGCGGAAAGTATTATAAAATACAAAACTGAATAAACGGCTATGCCTATAATTAGATAAAAAATTAAAATTATCCTTTTTATTTTTTTTAACTCTTCGTCTTTTAATAAATAGCCGGTTATTATTGCGACGATAATATAAATAATGGATTCTGTTATTATTATATTTATATTCATAGAACTGGGTCAGCCTGCTTTGTTTTTTCTTCCGGCAGATTTAGCAGATTTATCTTTTATGACTTTTTTAAAATACTCTATAGTATTTTTAAGCCCTTCTTCAATGCTTACCTTAGGATTATATCCCAGAACTTTTTTTGCAAGCGTTAAATCCGGATTTCTCTGAATCGGGTCGTCCTTAGGCAATTCTATAAATTTTATTTTTGATTTTGAGCCGGTAATAGATAAAACTAATTTTGCAAAATCTGTTATAGTAAATTCGTAACTGTTTCCCATGTTAACCGGTCCGGTAAACCCGCTTTTATCTTCCATAAATAACATAATGCCGTCTATTAAATCCGATACATAACAAAAAGAGCGGGTCTGCTTTCCGTCCCCATAAACTGTTAGATCTTCCCCTCTTAACGCCTGAACTATAAAATTGGAAACTACCCTGCCGTCGTTTTCGAGCATTTTAGGACCGTAAGTATTAAAAACCCTTATGACCCTAATATCAGTTGCATACTCTCTGTGATAGTCGAACATAATTGTTTCCGCCGCCCTTTTCCCTTCGTCGTAACATGACCGTATAGAAACTGGATTTACGTTGCCGTTATAATTTTCAGGCTGAGGATGGACAGACGGCGAACCGTAAACTTCCGACGTTGAAGTATGCAAAACAGGAATTTTAAGCCGCCTTGCATTTTCCATTACGTTAAATACACCGTAAATGTTGTCCTTCATGGTTTTAAGCGGATCCTTCCGGTAATGGGGAACGGATGCAGGACAGGCTAAATTTACTATAAAATCCGCCTCTATATTAAACGGTTCGCTTATGTCGTGCCTTATAACCTCGAAACCTAAAGCCGGATTACCCGCAAATTCTTTTATGTTATTTTTTGAACCGGTATAAAAATTATCCATGCACAAAACTTCATGTCCCATATTTAAAAGCCTTTCGCATAAATTAGAACCTATAAAGCCCGCTCCGCCTGTTACAAGCACTCTCATAATTTAATTCTCCTCCATCATATCTTTTTTACTTAAATCATATTTATTTCCGTAACCTCTTCTTGTTATCATATATAAATCGTTTACGTATGTATTTCCGTTTCCTATTATTATCGTAGTATTCATGCTAACGATGTCGAACTTATCTATGTTTTCGAGAGTTGTTATAACCGTTTCTTCGTCAGGTCTCGTTACCGCCTTGACAATAACGGCAGGTCTATTTTTGTCTATACTCTCAAGCAAAATATTTTTTGCAATCGTAAGTTCTTCTTTTCTCTTCATACTTTTAGGATTATAAATTATTATTACAAAATCGCCTGCCGCCGCCGCTCTGAGTCTTTTTTCTATGTCTTCCCACGGCGTTAAAAGGTTGGAAAGCGAAATCACGCAAAAATCATTTGTTATAGGCGCGCCTACCGCCGCGGAAACAGCGCAAAAAGCCGGTATTCCAGGAATAAATTCTACGGGAACTTTCCCCGTAAGGGATTCTTTGTCGATAATTTCGAGCAGAAGACCGCTCATACCGTAAATTCCGGCATCTCCTCCAGAAACAAGAGCTACGGTTTTGCCTTCCAAAGATTTTTTAACAGCCGCTTCGCATCTTTTAATTTCATCTTTCATATTAAACGGCATCTTTTCCTGATTTACGCTTAATATGTCTCCTATCTGCTTTAAATAGGAAGAATATCCTATTACTACTTCCGCCTTTTTTACCGCTTCCAGAGCCTTTTTGCTTAAATGCTCCGTATCTCCTGGACCAGTCCCTATAACTGTTATCTTTCCAAAATATTCACATTGCCCGCCGTTTAATTCCATCATAATATTTCTCCTAAGTTTTTAATTTTGCCAAAGATATGATATGCCCGCAAGGACCACGAGATTGCTTCGTCGTCCATGACTCCTCGCAACGACGTAATAGTGTCATTGCGAGCAAAGCGAAGCAATCTTCTCCTCGCAATGACAAATTGCTTCGCTTAATTATTTATTTATTTAATTAATTAATTAAATTTCATAAGCCGTCGATATAAGCCGTCGATACGGCTACAGTTACGTTTCCTTTTTTTTGTTTTGGTATCAGCAGTTCTCCGTTGTTTTTTGCCGACATCATTGCACACGGTTCGCAAACGGAATATGCGCCGGTATGTTTAAAACTTGCGGACCATTCTATTTTCGTCTTGTTTGCCGCTTTATTCGTTTTTTTATTTGAATCGATAAAGGCATTTATTTCGTCTTTAACGTAAAAGTCTATAAAGCGTCCGTATTTATACCCAAATTCCAACAATCCGGCTTCATTTCTTTTTAAATCTATCGTGGCAACATTTCTTATTGCCTTAAGCGATAAATTATTTTCTTTAAATGCCGAAGATACAAAATCTTCTATCTCTTTAAAGTTCGTATTTCTATTACAACCTATGCCGACAGTTAAATACTTAGGTCTTAAAATAACGAAATTTTCGGCTTCTGCAATATTTTTTAAATCATCCCTAGCTGAAACTGCCGCCGTCTTTGTATTTTTAGTATTTAATTTTGATATATCTGAATCTGAACCTTTTAATAAACTAATTTTTTTTGCGTTTTTAAACCCGCTTATATAAGACTTTATTGTGTCTATGCTTAAAATATTCTCATTCTCGAGAAATATTATAAACTCTTCTCCGGTAAGAGAAGCTTTATTGAATATTTTTATTTTAGTTTCTCCATTTTCTATGAAAAAACCAAATTTTTCCGCAAACATATCTAGAGAAAAATTTTCGGTCGCATCGGTTGCCGTAGTAATTACCGGCACCGCTCCGCCCCCGATATAACTTGCAATATCCCCTGCAAATTTATTTGCGCCGCCTATGTGTCCCGAAAGCAGGCTCACGACGAATTTTCCGGCTTCGTCTATAGCGATAACCCCCGGGTCGTTAAATTTATCCTTCAAAAAAGGAGCGATAAGTCTGACCACAGCCCCCGCCGCTAGAAAAAAAACGACGTAATCATATTCGCAAAACAGCCTTTTAATAAAATTATCTTTAGATAATCTTTCATATCCTTTAATGCCGGCCTTTACGTTTACAGGTTTTACGCCTCCTACAAAAGGCGTTTCAAATGCGCCTGTTTCCGCTAATAAATTAAAAGCATGAGAGGTTAATCCGGTTTTTTCTTTTTCGATAAAAAAATGGATATTTATAATTTCAGGAATATTGGGTTGCCTGTGAGCTTTAACATTTTTTGCAAAGCCTTTATAAATTTCAGTTGCTTTTTTTAAAGAATTTTCTGAAACTATTAGAAGAGCAATATTCATAATTTTAAATACGCAATCAGACTGTATTTCTACCGTTTCTAAACCGGTGCGAAAAGCTCTTATCATAAAGTTTTGACCTGTTTTCTTTAAAATATTTTCCCTTTAAAGCTTCCCCGACTATTAAAACCGCCATATTTTTGACGGAAAAATCATCAGCGTTTTTGACCACGTCTTTCAACTCGCAATTTATTAAAATTTGGCTTTTAAGCGATACGTCTTTCGCAATCAGACACGGCGTATTTTCCGAATAATATTCCTTTAAATCGCTCACGACGGATTCGATTAATCCAAAACTTAAATATATAGCCATCGTAGCCCTGTGCCTTGCAAGACTCTTTATATCCTGCCCTTCAGGCATTTTACCAGTTCTTCCTTCACCTCTGCAAAATATTACGGTCTGCGACACGTTCGGCAGGGTCAAAATGGACCCGTTGGCGGCGGCGGCGGCAAAGGCGGCGGTAACCCCGGGTATAATTTCGTATTTAATCAACATTGTTTCCAGATAAGCCGTCTGTTCATTTATGGCGGAATATATGGAAGAATCTCCCGCGTGAAGAATGGATATTGTATGTTGACAGAAATTTGGTTCTTTACATTCAGGTTCTAAAAAATTTTTCAGCTTTTCCTTAATCTGCTCAAAATTAAGACTTTTCATGTCAACTAACGCCGCGCCTTTTTTAATAACTTTCAGCATAGCGGGATTAATTAATGAACCGGCATAAAAAACGACATCCGATTTTTTTAATATCTTGGCAGCTTTTACCGTCAAAAGTTCCGGGTCTCCCGGACCTGCCGACACAAAATAAATTTTAGATTTACCCATATTCATACCCATGCGCCATATTATATCATATTATATTATACAAAAACTCCTATAAGAATCGAAAAGTAATCGAAATTCAACTCTTCCTTTTCCGCAAAATCGTCTATAAGCATTGATTTCTCAATTAAATAAAGCCTTAGTCTGCCCTCTTCCAATTCTTTGCCGCAAGATTCTTTAAATGCCCTTAGAATCCCTTTTACATAGCTGCCCGCTTTCATAAAGACTATAACCTGCGGCTTAGGAAACTTACCCGCAATAAACTTTATTTCGTTTTCGATTTCCGCAAAATCTTTTTTTACCGGAACGGATATTAAAACAGAGCTGTTTTTAATAACATACGGCTCACCGATTAATCCTAACGAATAATGAAAAGACGAAACCCCGTTAATGATGCTTATGCTAAAGTTATGTCCATTTGTCTTCAAGATTTCTTGAATAGCATTGTGGAGTCCCCAGTATGTGCTGTAAAACATAGGGTCTCCGAGAGTAACGTAAGAACAGACGCCTTCTTTTAGCTTTTCGATTATTTTAACGGCGTTTTCTTTATATAAATCTTTATTCCTTCCTCTTGAACGCTTCATCTCGACTTCTAATGGAATAAGCTTTTCTTCCGCAAAATCCTGTTCCCCTGCAAATTTCACTGCGCTTTTAATAATATCGTATGCAATTTTATTTTTTCCTCCGTAAACATCCGGATAAAATATAAAATCGCTTTTAACAAGCGCATTAACCGCTTTTACCGTAATCAGCTCCGGGTCTCCAGGACCAACTCCTACGATAAACAATTTTTTTTCAATCATTTTCATTTTTAGTTTTTTCTAATCTTTCAATATTTCCACTATTATCCGCATCCACATTATCCACATTTTCGATATCTCCAGTGTTAATCTCTTTATTTCTTATTTTCACGTTAGGCTTGCCTGCGTTATGCTTATTATGCCGATTATGTTCTATCTTAAAAGTCAGCGTCCTGCCTTGCCCTGAAGCCTTTGAATTTGACGCTTTAAGCGACTTTATAATTTTAACGATATATATCTGGTTTAATGCCTGAAAATATGAATCTTCCTTAATGGATTTTAATCTTGATACGTTAACGGATATAATTTCGTATTTTACTTCTATATTTCCATCTCCTTTCAAAACGTAATCTTTAATAAACGTTAGAACGCTGTTTAACGAATCTATCGTTATAACGTTCATAACTATGGTACCCTCATTTTTTAAAATATGAAGAGATTCCCTCAATATCTTTTTTAAATCCTTGCTTCCCCCGCCTCCGATAAATATCGAATCCACCTGCCCGGCTTTGCCTGTCTGCTTCATTGCTTCGGGAAGTTCCCCTAAAATAGGTTCGATATTAGGTCTTCTAAATCTCTTTATATTATTTTTGAGATTTTCTATCTTAAATTCATTTTTATCGATTGAATAAACAATACCCCTATGAGCTATTGCGGATGCTTCTATGCTTACGCTGCCGCTTCCGCACCCCGCGTCTATAATTATAGAATCCGGTCTTAAATCCATTAAGCATAGACTTACCGCTCTAATTTCTTTCTTGGTCGGTTCTCCCGCCGCATGAATATATTTATCGTCGTCTATTCCTAAAACACGACTTTTTACTTTATCGCTAGAACCTAAATCCACACTTTTTTTATCTTTACTGCTTAATACGACTATATTTTTCTTACCGTTTATACCGTCCAAAATTTCTTTTGTAAAGCTTTTATATATTTTTTCATTTTTAGTGCATAACTCCGTTAGCATATAAAATTCAAATTCCTCTAAAAACCCCTTTTCTTCCAGTTCCGTATATATTTTATCAGGAGTATTAATATCGTCTGTATATATTCCGATTGTGTGCTTCCCTGAATACAAAGCCTCGTAAATATTTTTGAAATCTCTTCCATGCAGGCTTATGATTAAGGCATCGGACATAGGAATTTTTAATTTAGAAAAACCTGCCTGCATAAAGCTGACGGCAGGATAAACTTCTATCAATCTTTTTTCATTTTCTTTCAACCGGCTTAATATCGTTGCGCCGATGCCAAAAAAATTAGGATCTCCGTTCGCCAGAATTAATATATTCTTTTTGCCGAGATTTTCTTTTACATAATCGATTATAAATTTTATCTTGCCGTCGTAAAATATTAAGGCGTTATTTAAGCGGGTTACGTTTCCATTGTTTTCAAATATTATGCTTTTATTTATTGAAGAAATTTGCTCCCTTGCCCACAAAAGCAGGCTTAAATCTTCTTTTTTTGCAAAAACCGTGTCTATTCTATTTTTTTTATCGGTAAATAAATCTAAAATTTCTTTTTTTGCCGACTCTAAAAAACACTGAGATATACCTACTATATGAACTTTTTTTGCCATTTATAAAGTTTTTATCCTCCTCAATATCTCATATCTTAATATTATCTTATCCTTTAAATCTCATTCTTTTTATTGCGTTTCCGTCGTAAGATATCAGAATCATCTCTATATTTACGCCTTTTCCCGCAGTTTTAATTATATTTTCGGCGGCGCGTTTTAATATATTTCCAAAAATAATATCTGAATAAATTTTAAACTCATCCGACGTTATATGACCATACGCCTCTCTTGACGTATTAGAATTAACAATAAGATTGTATATGAATTCGTCCCGCCTTTCGCCTTTGCCTTCGCCGCTGCATATATTTTTAACCGTCTCCTTAGCTATTTCTCCAAGAAATTTTAAATTTAAACTGCTGTATTTTGCGTTTGTATTTCTTGCCCCCTGTGCAATTTTTATAATTTTTCCGAATTGACCGGCTAAAATAATATTTTTTATGCCGGATTTTACCGCCTTTCTTATCGAATATGCTATAAAATCGCCTATTTCTATAAAACTTTCATGCGGCAAATCTTTAATAATTTTTAACGCTATTTTTTCACTATATCTTCCAGGAGTATAAACACAGGTATTTATCTTATTTTCGGATAAAAATTTCAAAGACGCCTTTATAGTTTCGAGCCATGCTTTAGTTGATACGGGTATAACATAACCGGTAGTGCCTAATATACTTATTCCGCCTTCTATGCCGAGTCTCTGATTTAAGGTCTTCTTAGCCGTTTCCTCTCCTTCCGGTATGTATAATATAGAAATAAATATTTTATTATTAAAATTAAACGAATTAAAATTTAATACATCATTGTTTATCCAAGAACACAACTCTTCTCTTGCGGCAAGCTCTATCATTTTAAAAGGAACCGGATTAATAGCGGGAAAGCCGGCTCTCACCGGCAAACCAGGTCTTGTTGCTTTACCTATGCCTTTTGACGACGCAAGTATCAAAGTAACAGTCTTACCTTCCTGTGAACATTTTATTTTATTATAAACGGATAGTTTTTCATAATATTTTTTCAATGCAAGGATTTCGTTTTTATTGTTCTTATTCACAACGGTAAAATCCGCGCATATTTTTATACCGCCTGTTACGTCGTAATTATCGTCGCCGGAATCTTTCACGGCAACAGCTTTTGAAACCACCGCCCCGGTTTCATATAACCGGTATTTTTCTAATCCGACAATGTTTAAACAAGCATCTTCGCCTCCCGGCATTTTTATTTTTATGACCGGAAATTTTTCAGATTCGAAATAATACTTAATAGATGCCTTTATAGCGGCAGCGCTTGTACTTCCGGTGGAAAACCCTTTTCTCAACCTGTTTTGAATATCCGCCTGATTTATTTCGCCGCTCATTTATTTTTTATTTTCGCCCTGTTTTATTATTAGCCGCCGGGTTAAAACGACGTCCCCACGGTAAAATTAACTCCGCCCGCCGGCCAATAAGGCTCTCTCGTAAGTATGAAGCCGTATGAAAAACTGATTGGGCCTATCGGAGACAAATACATTATACCCGCTCCGGCAGATTTATACAATGCTAACGGCCTAATATCCTGACTATTTAAAAATACGTTGCCTCCGTCCTGAAAAACAAAAAAATTAATATTATTATAAACCGGAATGTTAAGCTGTAAATTATAATTTTCCATAACGTCCCCGCCTATCGGATAATTATAAGGGTTTAAATTCACGAGCCCTATAGAGTCCTGAGGAAAACCTCTTACCGTCGTCCTGCCGCCCAGAAAGAATCGTTCGTTTATAGGCAGCTGGGTCGTCGGCGAAAGAGGCTTTATATAGCCGAAACGCAGGGAATA
>JAKASB010000016.1:15772-23082 GCA_021828255.1 bacterium
CCGAAAAGATTGTTATTCTCTATCTGCATAAATCCCTTATATCTAGTATATGTGCCGTAACCTGCGCCAAAGCTGAAATCTAAAGGTTTTGCATCTTTTACTTTAACTATTATGCTTTTATACGGTTTTTTATTTTTAGGATTATTGACTTTAATGCTCACGGAATTAAATATTCCTGCTCTATAAAGCCTGTTCTGCGTAGCTATTATTTTTTTCTGGTTATAAAACTCTCCTTTTTTAAAAAGCAGAAGGCTCTTTATGTAATATGTTTTTGTAATTGTATTGCCTACAATTAAAATATTTTTTATGCGAACTCTTGGTCCGCTCTTAATATAATAATAAAGGCTTGCATATTTTTTATCCTTAGAATATTTAATGTTAAGCCTTACTTCAGAAAAAACAAAGCCGGAATCCGCAAGTTTAGTTGAAAGCAGATTCTTTCCATTCTCAGCCTTAATTATATAAAAAGGCAATTTTTGCATTTTTAAAAAATAATCCGCCAGTTTTTTATCTGTTTTTAAAAAGCCGGGAAGACCTTTAATATAAACCTTTTTTATAACGGTCACTATCCCTTTATTTATATTCATTGTAACGGTCACGTTTCTTTTATCGGCTGCGAATTTTAAAATATAAGAAACGCGTGCCGAAAGGTATCCCTCATTATTGTAATAATTCTCAATATTGGTTATATCGTCTTTAAGCCTTTTTTCGCGAAAATACTCCTTGTTCAAAAAAGATGTTGCGCGGGTTTTCATAAGCGAAATTATAGTTTTTTTGCTTATGGGCTTATTCCCGTTTATAATGACCGTCTTTATTTCTACTTTATGCCCTCTTTTAACTTTATAATATATATTTATAGTTTTAGCTGTTATATTCTTCTTTTCCTTAAAAGAAACTTCGGTAAAAAAATAGCCTTCTTTTTTAAAAAAATCTCTTAAAACTCTTTGAAATGCTTTGAATGTCCCTTTATCGAAAATTAATACATTGTTAATTTCGAGTACGGACTTTTCTATAAAATTTTGCTTTAGAGGCTCTGTGCCTTTAAAATGAAATATTATTTTATAACCTGGGTGAATATAAAAAGTTACAACTGCCTTATATTTAGAAACATAGACAATTTTTGGTTTTTCTATAATGGTGTTAAGATAGCCTTTGTTTTTGTATAAAACCCAAATTTTTTTTCTGAGTTTTTGTAATTTATATTGGTTTAACGATTTCGATGTCAGCTCTTTGATAAAAGTTTCAACCTTTTTTTTAGGATAGTATAATTTAAACCTAACAAATATATTAGAAATTAAGATTGGTTTATTGTGGATAATATCTATATTTACGGCATATTTCTTTGAATTCCTTAAGACATAGTAGTTTATGTTTACTTTTGCATCTGGATATCCTCCTTTAAGCATAATCTCTTTTATTTTATTTTTGCTTAAAGTTTTATAATATTTTAAAAATTGACCATTCTTTTTTATAGGGATAGAATCTATGATTTTTTTTGCGGATATTCCTGTTCCTTTAAGTCCGTTAACATTTACAAGTCCAATATAAATTTTAGGAAAAAAAATAAATTTTAAATAAATAAATTTTTGTTTTTTATTTATTCTGGAAAACACGGAAATATTAGAAAAATAACCAGATGTATAAAGCATTTTAAGGGTCTTCTCAAGAGAATACATGGAAAATCTCTTTCCCTTTTTTATAAAAAGAAAATTTTTTATATCTTTCATCGGGATACCGGGCGGCACTTTATATGTTATAGATTTTATAGTGTACTTTTCTGCGGAAATACTGTAAATACTAAGTGGGATTTTTATAACTAAAGTTCTTGCATAGGCTGTTTTAGAAAGGCAAATTGTCAAAAAAAATAAAAATACGGCAATTTTTTTTATATTTATATTTGTATTAGAATTCATCTTTATAAAATATTTTGATTTTAATGTATCTTAATAAAATCTGAAATGGAAAACAATGTTTCCGCCTACCTCGCTGTAAATATTGGAATTATTCGGGGCGAGTTCATTGTTTTCCCATACTCCTATTGCGGAAATATGGCGGCTTAGTCTGTAAGTAAGAGTCACCGACTGAGAGGATTGCGAAGATACTATATCGCTGTAAGAAACGGAAAATCTTTTAGTCAGAGTTTTGGTAACCGTTACCTGAGGAGCTGCGCTATGTGTTATCACTGAATATGACGGAGCTACAGACAGATTTTTAAAACCGAAATAACTTGATATCGCGCCTGTAACGCTCTGTTCGACGCCGCCTCCTATAGCGGACGCCGCTTCCGATGCCGCAATCCCTCCTGCAGAGCCGGCATAAACTGAAGCAGCAGGCGCGCCTAATGCTAACATTGACACTATATCAAGTTCCGAAAGCGGAGGGGTCGAGGAAAGATTAACGTTAAAATTTAATAACGAACCGTTTGCATTCATTCTGATAATATATTGATTTATATGAGTTGCCGCCGCGACCTCGAAAGAAGGATTTATCATATACTGATTATTAAAATCCAAATCAGCATAAGACAGCTTAAACATTGTTCCCCTGAAAAATATTTCTCCTTTTTCAGCGCTCGCAGTTCCCATTAAAATCGGGTCATAGAGTGTTCCGATAAGATGAAGCCTAGCACTTAAATCGGTATTTACAATATTGTTTTTAATAGAGATACCTTTATGTGACGTTATTCTAATATTTAACCTAGGATTAAAAGTTCCTTTTCTAATAACAGGCTTAACGATGTTATACTTCTTATAACTCAAAAGAAATGACGAAAGATTTATTTTTTTATCGTATAAAGCCTTTTTGATATCTATATCTCCGTATAAAATAGGATTGTTCACATTACCGGAAAATCCTATTTCTCCGTTCATTTTTGCGTAAAAATAGTTTGATTTCCTGTAAATAGCCGAATTAAAATTAGTTTCTATGCGATAGTAAAACGGTCTAAAGTTATGTAGTCTTATTACTCCATGGGCAGAAAAAATACCGTTAAGCATCCTGAATTTTGCCCTTTCAAGGAAAATCATATTATTATTAAATGTAAGTCTGGCGAAAATTCTCGAAGCGGCAAACGAGGAATAAACGGAAGGTTCGATAAGACCTCTATTTATATCGGCAAATCCATATATTCTGGGGGCGGCAAAAGGTCCTAAAATAACTGCGGAAGCAGTTATAAATCCTGATGAATTAATAATTTTATCCGAAAAAATTCTAAGAACCCATAAATCGGTTTTGTCGTTTAATATAATATGGTATTTTTTTGGAGTAATATATCCTCTTATCTGGGCGTAATTGTTGCCGCCCTTTAATTTAAATCCGCTGAATTCTACAGTTCTATCGATATAAGATATTTTAATGTTTTTAACATTTTTTAAGAAAAAAGGCCCGTGCTTTAAAAAAACATAATTTAATTTTGAAAAAACGTAAGAATTTTTAATATTAAAAAGTTTACCGCCCCCAAAAATGCTGCCGGACAGTCTGAACAAGGTTTTACGGTAATTAACGCTTAACAAATTTATATGTGTTATAAAATTATACGGATACCCTTTTTTAAGCAAAATAACCGCTTTAGTCTTTAAAGCGTTTTTTAAAGCGGATAAATTTAAAGTCATTTTCCTGTTTGAAGAATAAACGCCTACACTTAAATTTCCTATCAGATAATCATTTACATATACATTGTCTATCGCAGCATTTCCCGAAACGTTCGGCAGATTGAACGAACCGCCTATGCGCAGATTAATGCCTGCGGTTCCTTTTATATGATATTTTTTCAGCAGTTTAAAATTCAAATTCGATAAATTAATCCGGTTCGAGATTATTTTGAGATTATAGTTATTATGATTATTAGAGTTAAAATTCAGACTTCCATAACCGTTAAAAATTGTGCCGCCGTAAGAGCCGTCAAGTTTTTTGATATTCAAAGCGCTTTTGGTCAACGAAAATATAAAATTAATGTCGGAGAGGTATTGATTATATATTTTGACTTTTTTAGAATTTGCCGCTATTTTAAAAACAGGATTTTTAAGCTCTCCGGTTATAGTTCCGTTAGAACTTAAAGCTAAAGAAAACGGCATCGAAGGTTTCACGGAGATTAAATGAATATTTTTTGTATTAAAGTTTCCGCTTATATATTCTTTTTTTGAATTTTTATTCTCAAAGATTTCCCCGCTGAAATCAAACGTTCCATTTTTATTAAATTTAGCGTTTTTTTCTTTTAAATAGATGTTTTTGAATAAGACTCTGCCGCTACCCGTAATGTCAATGTCGGCATTTCCTTTATATAAATTTAGATATTTATTGATATAAAGCGTTTTAAATCTGTTTCTAAACTCGAAAGATATATTATGAAAATCTCCGCTTATATTTCCGTCCATGACTCCATTGCCGGAAGGCGCAAAATACCGGCTTTTGTATTTATTTACTAAACTGATTGACGGAAATTCGCTGTAAGCGGAATGAAAACCGATGCTTAAATAGCTCTTATCGTAATTTATTTTTCCTTCCACGAAGCCTTTTATTGTCCTCGAAGAAACATGAATATTTTTTAATACAACATATTTATCATTTATTAATACCGATCCTTTAATTATAGCTTTATTTTTATAATTAATATAATATACCGCCCTGCCGCCTTTGCTGTTTCTGAACTTAAGCTGTTGAACCTGCTTATTAAGCTCTATTTTTTCTATATTTGCAACATAAAAATTCCTGCCCAAATTCAAAAAAGTAGTAACATTTCCGTTTGCGATAGCTTTAAACTGCGGAATTTTCTCCGTATCGTAAAAATCTATAAGTTTCCCGATGTCTATATCTTTTAAAACCGATTTAAATTTACCCTCTTTATCTTTAAGATTAATCCTGCCGACAGATTTTAAATTACCGTTAAATATATTTAAATTAATCTTTTTAAAGTTTATAATATTATTATTTTCCGCCTTGCCGAAATTTCCGGCGCATTCTATGACCCCGTTTTTTATATCGCCGCCTGAAAAGACGACGTTTTTAAGATTAATTGTAGCCCCTGCATTAATTTTTCCGTAAAAATCCCCGGCAACAGTTAGTTTTGCGCTTAAATACCCTTTTAACGACGGTAAAAATAAGAAATTTTTAGAAAGATAGGACAAACGGCTAATTTTTAATGAAGTAGTATCGTTAAATTTTTTAATAAATCCGAAAGTCTTATCTTTTTTACCTAATTTGCCTAATTCCAGTATACCGTTCGAGACGGCGTTAACATAGGAATTACTCAGGCTTATTTTATCGTATTTTATGAAACCTTTAAAATAATGAATTTCGACTGCGCTCGATTTGAAAATCTTCCGTAGTTTTAATTTTTTAGACTTTAAAAATATATACGGCATATTGTATTTAAAATATAAGCCGCTATTGTTATATATAAACGGTATGGAGTTTGGTTTTTTATAGACGGTAAAATCGAATTTTTTAAGTTTTAATAAAATATTTTTGTCGGTATCGTTTAAATTCAAATTTCCTTCCGTTATTCTTAATTTATCTAAAGATACCGAAACAAAAGAAACGGGGTGTTTTTTAATAAAAGCTTTTATGACCGAATTAATATTCTTATAATTATTGATTTGATTATTTTTTATTAAAATATTAACATGAGGACTTATAATATTAATTTTATAAATAATTATTTTTCTTTGAAAAATATTAAGCGGACCAAAATAGATATTTATGCGTTTTATTTTTGCGAAATTTCTAATACTTAAACCGTAGAGTCTGATTTGAGAGGAAAGAATTGAAAATTTTAATTTTTTTATCGTCACTTTCTTTTTTAATACTGCGGAAATATATGAGGATAGATAGCTTTTGGCTTTTGAGGCAAAATAAGCCGATTCAAAGAATAAAACGGCGCTTGTAAAAATTACGGCTATAAACAGTAATAAAATTAATAAATAAACTTTAAATTTCTTTTCATATTTTTTCATCTATAAATTTATAGCCTACTCCCCTCACAGTTTCTATGAATTTAACCGATTCATCTATCTCGATATTTGACCTAAGTCTCCTGATATGAACATCGACGGTTCTCGGTTCGACGAATGAATTATTTCCCCAAACGTTGTCAAGCAGTTTTTCACGCGAAAAAACATCGCCGGCATAAGTCATTAAAAAAATAAGAATTTTAAATTCTATAGGGCTGAGTTTTATCTCTATGTCTTTTACCGTTACGCTGTGTTTGCTGATGTTAACGCTGATATTTTTAAACATATAGCCGCCTGAAATTGCATTCTGCTTATTATCAATATCGGTTTTAACCGGATGGATTCTTTTTAAAATGGCGCGGATGCGGGCTAAAAGTTCGTTAATTGAAAAAGGCTTAATAATATAGTCTTCGGCGCCGGCTTCAAAACCTAATATTTTATCCACTTCTTCCTGTTTTGCCGATAAAAATATAACAGAAACGCCTGGCAAGCGGCTATCTTGTTTTATTCTTTTGCAAACTTCGTAACCGTTGATATCGGGAAGCATGAGATCAAGAATTATAATATCCGGCTTAACGACCTCCGCAATTTTAATACCGTCAAATCCGTTGAAGGCAAATTCCACATTATAACCTTCCTTTGCAAGGTTATATTTTAAAAGTTCTACGAGATCGGATTCATCGTCGATGACAAGAATATTAACTCTGCTCATAATAAATAATACAACATAAAAATCCAATTCTGTCAAGAATTTTAAGCATCCCAAAATTACCGATAGAAAATTACCGGTGCAACTCCCCTCCTTAAAAAGATATATTCTTCCGCGTGTTTAGAAAAACATGTTTTTTCTGCAGAAGAATATGGGCGCCCGTCAGCTATGGAGCTCAGCGTTTATAAAGCCAAAGGCTTTATGCTGAACGGAATGGGTGGTTATTTTCTATTGCAAAATTAGGGTTTTATTTATTTATTTTTAATTTTTAAATTTAATTTTAAATGCTAAATCTTTTAATTTTTCTTTAACTTCTTTTTCGATAAACAAGCTAACCTTATAAATATAAAAAACTATTTTATTATTATATATATAAAGCTTGTAATTTTCTCTTTTCACCGCGCCGAATCTTTGCTTATACTCCTCTCCGCCCTTTAGAAAATCGAATTCTTCGTATTTATTGCCTACAGCTTCTTTTATAATATGATAAGTTAAAACTATGCCGGGATGATAATTCGAATATTTTGTGTCGAACCCCGGCAGATATACCTGTCTTTTATTTCCGGAATCAAAACAAACCGCCGATGAAACTGCCGCTTTAAGAGCGTTTAATTCCTCTTTATTGTCTCTATCTATGTCCGCCGCCTTATCTA
>JAKASB010000017.1:0-2723 GCA_021828255.1 bacterium
GGATAATAAAAAGTCCCCACAAAAATTACCACAGTTTTTAAATTTGATTTTTTATGCGTCCTGAAAGGCTTGAAAAATGGTCGGGACGACTGGATTTGAACCAGCGACCCCTTGCTCCCGAAGCAAGTGCGCTACCGAGCTGCGCTACGTCCCGAAAATACATAAATGTTATTAAAAGAGCATTTTATGCTGCATAGGATATTATTTAAATTCTTTCACGCATTTCATTAATCGTTTCCAAATAATTATCGGTTTTAAATATTCCTGACCCGCTCACAAAAATATCCGCGCCGGAATTAGCGACATCGGCTATATTTATCACTTTTATACCGCCGTCAACCTCGATAAGCGTTTCTAATTCACGATGTCTAATAATTTTACGCATTTTTTCTATCTTAAATAAAGAAGAATAAATAAAATCCTGTCCGCTGAAACCCGGATTAACGGACATAATTAAAACCATATCGATGTAATTAAGTATCTCGCTTAAAAAATCTACCGGCGTTCCCGGATTTATCGCAACCCCCGGACTTGCTTCAAGCTCCCTTATTTTTTCGACTGTTCTGTGTAAATGCACAGAGCCTTCAAAATGCACCGTCAATATGTCCGCGCCGCTTTTAACGAACTGCTCTATATATCTTTCCGGTCTGTCTATCATTAAATGGACGTCTAACGGAATATCCGTCAGGGATTTTATAGCTTCGACAAGATCCCAACCTGCAGTAATGTTTGGTACGAATATGCCGTCCATAATATCGATATGTATTAAATCGGCATCTGCTTCTTCCAACAGTTTAATTTCACCGGCAAGATTTAATAAATTTCCCGAAATAATAGACGGAGCGATCTTTTTCAAATTTTATTCCTCTTTTTTATTTTTATATTATAATTTTTGTTTTTTATTATAATCAATTTTATTAAAGTGTATATTTATATTATTATATACCGCCCCTCGCCATCTCTTTAAGCTTTGCGATTCTATCTTCGGTAGCAGGATGCGTGCTGAACAAACTTTTAAATACGCCTCCCCTTAACGGATTAACTATGAACATATGGGCAGTAGCATGGGTCATTTGATTTGCCTGCATAGGTTCTTCTTCGTTTCCCGCCTCTAATTTGTTTAATGCGCTCGCCAGATAAAGAGGATTGCCGCTCAGCATTGCCCCTCCTTTATCCGCCGCATATTCCCTTTGTCTGGATATGGCAAGTTGTATTAAGGTGGCTATTAACGGCGCAAGTATAGCCATAGCGATTATGCCTATTATGTTCCCTTCCCTGTCGTCGCTCCTTCCGCCAAAACCCCCGAACATCGCTCCCCATTCCGCCATCCATGCAAGCAAACTTATAGCGCCTGCAACGGTCGCCGCGATAGAACTTATAAGAATGTCTCTGTTTTTTACGTGCGTCAACTCATGTCCTATGACCCCGGATAACTCGTTGGCATTTAAAATTCTCATAATCCCCGTCGTAACGCAGACTGCGGCATGCTGCGGATTTCTGCCGGTAGCAAAGGCATTAGGAGTATCTTCTTCTACTATATAAACCTTCGGCATCGGAATATTTCCTCTTACCGCAAGATTTCTGACTATAGAATAAAGTTCGGGATATTCCGCTTCGGTGACGGGCGTCGCGTGATACATAGACAAAACTACTTTATCGCTGAACCAGTACGTTCCAAGATTCATTATCGCGGCAAATATTAGAGCTATTATCATCCCCTGCTCGCCGCCGATAACGCCGCCGGCGACAATCAATAATCCCGTAAGAACCAGCATAAGCAGAAAAGTTTTAAAATAATTCATTTGTAAATTGAACCTCCGTAATTACAAAATTTTAGGTTTCTTATATATTATATATTATATTGCGTCATATCGCAAAAATTAATTTACTCAAACAATGAACCCTCATCTGTCTCCTTATCCCCTTCGTCTTTACCGCCATCTTTATCTTCTTCTAAATTCCCCTTTTTAACAAAATCTTCCATCTCTTTAATCGAGGGCAGGTCATTCAGATTCTTCAGATTAAAAACCTCGAGAAAATAATCCGTAGTTTTATAAATCAAAGGCCTTCCTACTATTTCTTTTCTTCCGGCAACCCTGACAAGATTTTTTTCGAGTACAAATTTTATCGTGCTTCCCGAATCAAACCCCCTTATTGAATCGATTTCGTTTTTTGTAACAGGCTGCTTATATGCTATAATAGACAATGTTTCAAGCTGTGTACCGGTGAATTTCAACGGCTTAACCTTCAAACTTCCGGATACTACGTCAAAATATTCAGATTTTGTCTTAAAACTTATACCGTTATCGTTAATAGATAAATATATGCCGTGATTTTCTTTTTCGTTAAACTCTTTTTTTATAGACTCAATAGCTTTTAAAATAATTTCTTTTTTAGCCTTAGCTTCTTGTTTTATTTTTAATTGTTCTTCTTTACCCCTATTTTTAACCTTAAAACGGTTATACCGGGAGCTTTTATATCCCACCTTTCCTGCTTTATTGCCCAAATTATTTGCGTAATCGGCTCGGACGTCAAACAGCTCAAGTAGACTTTCTATGGAAACCGGTTCTTCCGAAGCAAAAATTACCGCTTCTATCGCAGGAACGATACTTTCAAAATCATTGATATAATTATTTAATAATGCGGAATAAATCATAAATTCATGCTGTTATTATTGTTATTATACAATATTACATTAAAAACGTAAAAAGGGAGACGGACTT
>JAKASB010000017.1:2823-11557 GCA_021828255.1 bacterium
TTATGATTCGGCGATTCGTATAAGACTTCTGATATCATGATTTAAAATACCTCTTTCTTATTCTTAATTGTTAAAACGATAGGGTTAGTGCTATACGCAGATATCGTTAACTTTATTGTCCATATTTTTTATAGTTTTAATGAGCCCTTCATTCACCTTGCTGTCTATTCTAAGTGTATCGTTAAGCTTAGCGCTGACTTTCCTTATTCCGAAAAGGACATTGGATATTTCTTTAGTAGAGCTTGACGACTTTTCCGACAATTTTCTGACCTCGTCGGCGACGACGGCAAACCCTCTTCCAGCCTCCCCCGCCCTTGCAGCTTCAATTGCCGCATTTAACGCCAGCAAATTAATCTGGTCGGTAATAGAAACGATAGCGCTTAAAATCTCGTCCGTAAAAAGAGTCAGCTTATAAAGTTCTACCGAATCTTGATATGTTTTTTCTAAAGTCGAAAAAGAGCTTGAATACATATGGCTTAAAGAATCTACTAAATTTTTAATGCCCGTCTTGGATTCCCTGCACTTTGCCGTAAATTGATTAAGTTTTTCGTTAATCTTAGGCAGTTCTTCGGAATCGCTCGCACATGAATTCAAAAGATTTTCTTTGTTGCGAATGTCTTCTTCGAGAGAATCTATTTTTAATTTTAAACCTTCGATTTCTTTTTTATAGTCCTCTCTTGCCGATGAGATTTCGGAATTCTTTCTTTTCAAAGAAGTTTCCATTTCGTTGTTTTTTATTTTAAGTTCGCTTATTTCTTTAATTAATTTTTGATATTCGTTACCCGATAGTAATTTCATATAGATCACCCGCTTTTAAAATAAGACGATTAATTAATATAATTATATTAATTATAATTCCTTATTAATTTTATATACATTTTTATTTATCGTTAATTTTATATTTTTATAAATAGGATTGCAACAAAAAATTTTAATAAAAATTTATCATATTTTCGCTGCCACAGCTTCTGCGCATCTTATTCCGTCTATGGCGCTCGTAATTATCCCGCCGGAATATCCGGAACCTTCTCCGCATGGATACAAACCTTTGACCGATATCGATTCGAAACCTGAGTTTCTTTTAATTCTTACGGCAGACGAAGTCCCTGTTTCGAGTCCCGTTAAAACCGATTTTGAGACAAATCCCCTAAATTTACTTTCAAACTCAATCAACGACCCTGCAATCGATAAATTTAAAAAGTCTGGCAATAATTTAAAAAGATTAAAATATTTAACCGAGGGCTTGTATGACGGCTCAGGAATATCATCAGCGCCGGTATTTTTTATGTTTAGATTCGCTTGGGTATTATAAACATCGTTATAAACCTCTTTTATATAATCCGGCGTATGTTGATACGGCGCGGCAAAATCTCCCCCGCCCGCCTCATACGCTTTAAACTCTAAATCTTTTCTAAATTGCAGGGCTCCTGTTTCCGAAGAATATCTGCTTGCATTTATCCCGTCCAATATCTCAGGTCTGACCGCCGCAACGACTGCGCTGTTGGAATTTTCCATATCCCTGCCGGAATAGCTCATACCGTTAACACATAGGAGATTTTCGCCGGAGCTGGAATTGATAACGACACCACCGGGACACATGCAAAAAGAATATCCGCCGTATTCTTTCGAAGATATATTATAATATACGCCTTTAAACTTTACATCCGCTTTTCCCGCACTTCCCATATTTCCCTTGAAAAATAAATTATCTATAAAATCCCTTTTATGCTCTATTCTAAAGCCAACGGCAAAAGGCTTTCTTTCCATGCTAACCCCCCTTTTTTTTAATAGTTCATAGGTATCGTAACTGTTAGATCCCGAAGCTAAAATAATGAAGTCTGTTTCAAAAACCTTTTTATCCGTCTTTGCTGAACATACCGCCCCATTTTCGTTAATTTCAAAATCCTTCAACTCTTCTTCAAAGTAAATTTCGGCTCCATTTCCGTTAAGATAATTCCTTATTTCCTTCAGTATATAAATTAAATTGTTGCTTCCGAGGTGAGGTTTGTGCTCTGTTAAAATATTGTTATTTGCCCCCATTTTTACTAAAAAATTCAAGATATAAGAAACGGCAGGGTCATTTTTTCTTGTCGTAAGTTTTCCGTCGGAAAATGTCCCTGCGCCGCCTTCCCCAAATACTACATTGCTTTTTTTATTGAATTTAGCGTTATTCAGCAAGTCCCCCACGTCTTTTATCCTGTCTTCGACGCGCTTTCCTTTTTCTATTAAAATAGGCTTTACGCCGTTTTTCAATAAATATACGGCGGCAAAAATTCCAGCCGGACCCATTCCCACTATAAGAACTTTAGTTTTATTCCGCTTAGCAATATTTTTACTTTTAATTTCAGCCGGCATCGAAATGTCTGCCCCCTCCCCGCTAAACAGACTTTCTTCTTCATTGCCCGCCTTTCTGGCTTTTATACCGATTTTATTTAACAAATTTATAAAACCCTCTTCCGAATAGGCGGCGGAATTCAAATTTATCAGAACTTTAAAAACCTTTTTTTGTTCTTTTTGTCTTAAATCTACCGATTTTTTTAAAATTTTTATATCAAAATTAAAATTTCCGTCTAATTTTAAAACTGATTTAAATTTATCCGAAGCATAATTATTTAAGTAATTGACAAAGTAATCCATAAAAAGCTCTTTGTCTTCTTTGAACTTTTCCAGATAATTTGCCGGAATTTTAAAGTCGTAAACGATTATCATAAAATTTAATTAATTTAATCAGGATGGATTTATTAAAGATACTGCGGATTCCTTGACTAATTCCTTTTCCGCAGGCTTAACCGCATTTTTAAGGGGAATTAAAAGAACAGGACAGATTGAATTCTTTGAAACCGAAAAAGAAATGGACCCTGAAATAAATTCTTTAAAACCTATTCTCTGATGGGTTCCTAAGGCAATTATATCGATACCTTTTTTTTTTGAAAAATTGAGAATTTCTGCAGCCGGAGCCCCCATAGAAATAAAAATTTCATAATTCAGATAATATAAGCCCGCCTCTTTCAATTCCTTCTCGGCTAATTCATATGCTTCATCTGTTTTAGATTTTGCCGTCGATTTTTTATCTAAAAACGTAAATATATCTGAATAAATAACATGCAAAACGTAGAACTTTGCGGAAGTTTCTCTGAAAAACGAGGCTGCCTTGGATAATATGAAACCCGTTTCGAAATTCAAATCGATTGCTATCAGGACTTTTTTTTCTATTTCCATATTATAATATTATCCGATTAAGCCTTTTTTTTCAATACGGCTTTTTGACGGATTTCGGATCCCTATATTTGAGTTTGACAGATTTTCCCAAATCCCGATTTAGAATTTACGTATAAAAGAAATATCTAAAATAGTTTCTAAATCGGGATTTGGGTTTTATTGACTGATACCCGCGCCTATAATATAATATTAAGTATAATAAAATAAGCACGTTAAACTTTAAACTATAGGAGGCAATATGAGCGGAGAACATCATGTTGACGAAGTATTGAGCGAAGAAACAAGGAATCTTGAAATGGCAAGGCAGTCGCTGAT
Source organism: bacterium (assembly GCA_021828255.1). GTDB lineage: Bacteria > SZUA-79 > SZUA-79 > Acidulodesulfobacterales > Acidulodesulfobacteraceae > Acidulodesulfobacterium_A. Next base: position 6,358 of record JAKASB010000017.1, read on the forward strand.
CGAAGAATTTCAGGCAATAAACTGGTATCAGGCAAGGATAGAATACACAAACGACGAGGAATTAAAGCATATCCTTGCGCATAACAGAGATGAGGAAAAAGAACATGCGGCAATGCTTATGGAATACATAAGGAAACACGATAAAGTTCAGGACGAGAAATTCCTGCATCACGATTAAGGCAAAATAATTCTTTTTAAAAACTATCGTTATATGTTATAATCGTTAAGGAGTAATCCGACGGTACGGTATTGAGGTTGAAAACCCCGCCAGGTTCGAAAGAAAGCAACGGTATTAATTCAAGGTACGCGTATTTAATCGGATTGCTCTTTCTTTTTCCTGTTTATTGTTTATTTAAGATTTTTCATCTTTTTCTTATTTCTTACTTCTTATTATGTTATATTATTCTTAATATCTTTCTTAATATTTTTTAAATCGGCCGCAAATCCTTGCATTACGATAATATTACGGGTTCCTATAATTCTAATGCTCTTCTAACGGGAAACGAAGCAATAGCATTAGGAGCGCATAAAGCCGGCGTTTATATCGCCACAGGTTATCCTGGAACCCCAAGTTCTGAAATTCTGCCGTTCCTCGCAAAATTCGACAGCGCAATCGTAAATTGGTCTATAAACGAAAAAACCGCCCTGGAAATTGCCATCGGAGCTTCTATAGGCTTTAAAAGGTCTATGTTTACGACAAAGCATGTAGGTTTAAACGTTGCATCCGACCCGCTTATGACTCTTACTCTTACCGGCGTCAGAGGCGGATTGGTTATAGTTACCGCCGACGACCCTGGTATGCATAGTTCTCAAAACGAACAGGATAACAGGCTGTATGCTAAATTTGCCAAAATTCCGATGTTAGAACCTTCCGACAGCGAAGAATGTTTAAATTTTACGGCAATAGCGTTCGACATATGCGAAAAATTCGATGCGCCGGTTATTTTAAGAACGACTACAAGAATATCTCATTCCCGAAGCATAGTCTCCTTGTCCGATATTCCCAGCATTCCTTGTATCTTAAACTTAAACTCAAACTTAAATTTCTGCAATAACACACATATAAACAAAAACAAACCTTATAAAAAGGATATAGAAAAATTCGTGATGGCTCCCGTTTACGCAAGGAAAAGACACAAATCGGCTATAGAACGGCTCAAATATTTAACAGATTTTTCCAATAATTCCGGCATAAACAAAATCGAGTATAACAGTCTTGACTTAGGTATTATTACCGGCGGAATTTCATATCAATATGCTAAAGAGATTGCGCCCTCCGCCTCTTTTTTAAAACTTTCTTTCTCTTACCCTGTTCCCGATATTCTCGTTAAAGAATTTGTTAAAAATATTAAAAACGTCATTATAATCGAAGAATTAGAACCTTTCATTCAGAATGAAATTTCATCTCTCGGCATAAATTTAAAAGGAAAAGAATATTTTCCGCGAGACGGAGAGCTTAACCCGGGTTTGGTAAAGCAGGGTTTAGCGGAAGCAAAATTTTTTATCACCCCCGAAAATTATCCCGGTACGGGAGCGGCTTATGAAAGCGGCAATAAAAACGATAATGAAATCAATTTCAACGACCCCGAAAATATTCTGGAAACGCTTCCGCCGAGACTGCCCGCCTTATGCAGCGGATGTCCCCATACTTCGGTGTTTTATGCTCTTAAAAAATTAAAAGTTCCGGTCATGGGCGATATAGGATGTTATACTCTTGGTGCCTTGCCGCCGCTCAACGCTATGGACAGCTGCATATCGATGGGTCTGGCATTCGGAGCGGCGCAGGGATTATCGCTTGCGAAATCTTCCGGTAAAAGAACAGCCGGCATAATGGGAGATTCGACTTTTTTTCATTCCGGCATCACGTCCCTTATAGATGCAAAATACAATAATGCAAGTTTTACGGCAATTATTTTAGACAATGCTACAACCGCAATGACAGGCGGGCAGGATCACCCCGGGACCGGTAAAAATTTATCTCTTAATCAATCTATTTCAAATAAAATAGATATAAAAAAAATTATAGAAGGAATCGGGGTAGATGAGATTTATATAATTGACCCATATGACTATAACGATACGTTTAAAACTTTAAAAAAAGCTTTAAATTCCGATAATCTGAACGTCGTTATTACAAATAGACCCTGCATCCTATACCCGAAAAAATTAAATTGCGAAAAAAAGTTTGAGGTTCTTGAAGGATGCCTTGGATGCGATTTATGTATGCAGATAGGATGTCCTTCAATTTTAGCCTCTTCCGACTTTAACCCTTCCAATAATAAAAGGCTTCCGTTTATAGACACCTCATGCATTGGCTGTTCTATATGTAAAGATATATGCATATTTAATTTTATCGAGGAAATAAAGTAAAATAAAAAAATAACATAAATATAAATAAGAACGGGCAAAATGGACGATTTAATTCAAAATATTTTAATATGCGGCATAGGGGGTCAAGGAGTGATTCTTGCAGGCAAAATCATAAGTCTTGCCGCATTTGAAAGCGGCATGGATATTAAAACGTCGGAAGTCCACGGCATGTCCCAGAGAGGCGGCTCGGTGTCGACTCATATAAGATACGGCAAGAAAATTTTTTCTCCGCTGATACCCGAAAACAAAGCGACCGTGATTCTTTCTTTCGATATTTACGAAACCGCAAGATATATATGTTCCTTTGCAAACGAAAAAACAATAATAATATCGTCGAATCAGGGTAAAATTTCTTCATGGACGTCTAAAAACAAAAATGATAAAATTGAAAACGGAAACGGATTCATAGATGCAGATGCCGTTGCCGGCTTATTACGAGCCAATTTTAAATCCCTAAATCTTATAGACGATAAAAAAATAGCCGAAAATTTAGGAAATATCAAAGTTTCCAATAGCGTTTTAACGGGCGTGCTATCCTGTTTTACCAAAATTAAAGAAGAAATATGGTTAAAGGCTATAGAAAAAAACGTTCCCAGAAAAACGGCGGATTTAAACATTAAAGCATTTTTAACCGGTAGAAATTGTTATGAAAATAAAATATTTTGAAAAAAAATTAGAAACTACCGACGCTTCGGAGCTTAAAGCGCTTCAGACTGATAGGTTTAAAAAAACCTTGAAACAGATTTTTACGGCAGGCGGTTTTTTAAAAAATAAGTTAACCAACGCCGGCGTAAAAAATCCAAAAGATATCGAAAAAATCAAAACCATCGGAGATATTAGCAACTTTCCTTTTACGTCTAAGATAGATCTGGTAAATAACTACCCTTTCGGTTTGTTTTCCTGTCCGTTAAGCGATATAATACGAATTCACGCCTCCTCCGGCACAACCGGAAAACCTATTATAGCCGGCTATACCAAAGGCGACGTAAAAGTCTGGTCGGAACTTATGGCAAGGGTTCTTTGCGCAGCAGGCATAGGTAAAAACGATATAGGACAGAATGCTTACGGATATGGACTTTTTACGGGAGGATTAGGATTCCATTATGGAGCCGAAAAATTGGGCATGACTATTATTCCAATGTCAACCGGCTTCACTGAAAGGCAGTTGACTATGATGCAGGATATCGGCGCAACCGTTCTTTTTTGCACTCCCTCATACGCCTTATTTTTATCCGAAGAAATCAATAAAAATATACAAGACAGGTCTAAAATTAAACTAAAAAAAGGTATATTCGGGGCTGAACCTTGGTCAAACGAACTCAGAAAAACAATAGAAAACTCTCTGAATATCGACGCTTACGACATTTACGGATTAAGCGAAATTATGGGTCCCGGCGTGGCATTTGAATGCGTATATAAAAACGGGCTCCACATAAACGAAGATAATTTTTTTCCGGAAATAATAAACCCAAAAACCGGAGAAGTCCTTAAGGACGGTGAAACCGGCGAGCTGGTTATAACGAACCTTAACAGGGAAGCCATGCCCCTTATAAGGTTTAGAACTAAAGATATAACGAAACTTACGCACGAAAGATGCAAATGCGGCAGAACATTCGTAAGGATGGATAAAATCAAAGGCAGAACCGACGATATGATAATCTTAAAAGGCGTAAACGTATTCCCTTCCCAGATAGAATCGGTTTTGTTCCAGTATGAATATTTAGAACCGGTTTACTTAATCGAACTATACACCGATAATTTTCTTGACAAAATAAACATCGTCATAGAGCCCAAAAAAGAAATTTTTAATATCGGGGAAAGTAAAATTAATGAAATAATAAACGAAATATCTCACAAAATATATGAGCTAATCGGAATACGAGCTAAAATAACTCCCGTGCCTCCAAAAACTTTAGAAAGAAGTCAGGGAAAGGCAAAGAGAATTAACGACCTCAGAAAGAAAATTTAAGGAAGGTTCAAGGGATTTAAACAGAAGTTATTTTTTCTACAAGTTCGCTCAATGCTCCTACGTCCACAAGAGTGTCTCTGCAGGGACCGTTGGGTCTGATGTTCGGAAGGCCGTAAACCGGAAGCGGAAAACTGTCTATAACGCCTGAGCTTAAATCTCTTTCGCATGCTACGGCTATAACGGCTTTAGGTCTTTTTTCTTCAAGAACCCTTCTCGCAAGAGTGCCGCCGGTTGCCACGGCTATAAATATGCCTTTTTTATCCGACAATATTGCAAGCTCTTTTATATTGCATTTTCCGCAGTTAAGACAGTTATGAATATCGTCGGTAATCTTTGCCTTGCAGTTATGAAGCTGTAAACAATGCGGAAGGAGAATTAATATCCTGTCTAAAGCTATCCTTTTATTTAAAGAAAAAAGAAGGAAATTATTTATATCTATAAAAGAACTCTGCATCTTATCCCTGTTTATTCTAAATATAGATGTTATAAAAAAAGCCATCGGGTATAAAATTTTTACAAGTATATATCTGGCGGGGTAAATCAGAACCGATTTATTTTTTTTATTTTGCCTTCCCGCAAGTCCCAGAAAAAAAATAAAAATGACGAATAATAAAACCGCGTCTAAAAACAAAAATATATACATCGGCAGGTCGGGACTGAGTTTTTCCAGTCCTCCGGATATAATCCAGAAAAGAAACGACGATACCGCCAAAATCACTAAAATAGACGCCGATATTATTTTTAAAAAATAGATATGCTCTTTTTTTAGCGGCATTCTTCACCCTGTTTTATCCTGAATCCGTTAATGAAATCGATATAATTCATAACATTTTTTCCTTCCGGCTTAAGTTTTAAAAGCTG
>JAKASB010000017.1:11657-14854 GCA_021828255.1 bacterium
AAATCCGCATTGAAACACATTTATTTTAAGTTTGAAAACCGTCTTGATAACTTCCGCCAGTAAAAATGCGCCCGATAAAGACAATCTCTTATAAAGGCTTAGAAAATAATCGTTTTTATCTATGCGGATTCTTTGCTGGGCTATTATAGGGCCGGTATCGACGCCTGCATCCAAAGCCATTATCGAAACTCCGCCGAATTTCAATCTTTTCAATATTGTATAATGTATGGGGCTTGGACCTCTTAAATCCGGCAGGAGCGAAGGATGAAGATTTAAAACCCCGTATCTTGGAATATTTAATATTTCGGATGGTAAAATAAGTCCAAAAGCTACTACTATAATTAAATCCAGATCTAACGATTTTAAAAAATTTATCTCTTCGGTATTGCCTTTTAATCCTTTAGGCGTCCTGACGTTTATATCATACCTGTGAGCCAATTTATCTACCGGAGATATTGCAAATTCTTTCTTTTTATTATTCCAAACCGGCGGTTTGGAATAAACCGATTTTAAGCTTATTATATTTAACTTTTCTAATTCCGCAATATGGGCTAAAGATTCGGATGCTATTTCCGGAGTCCCCATAAATACGGCATTCAAAGAAGACATAGGGTAAATTAAATTAAATTTTAAGAAGTATAACTCGGCTCCTTTTCATGCTTTGCGGACTTTTTTTTATTAAGCGAAGCGTTATATAAAGACCGTTTTAAAGGCGAAACTTTATCTATAAACAAAATTCCGTTAAGATGGTCTATTTCGTGCTGAAAGGCAACGGACAGCAAATCTTTTGCTTCAACGACAAACTCACTGCCTGAAATATCAAGCGCTTTGACCTTTATTTCCCATGCTCTTTCGACATCCGCATTAAATTTAGGTATCGACAGGCACCCTTCTTCATATACGGTCTTTCCTTCTTTAAAAATTATTTCTGGATTAACGGCTATTATTAAATCTTTATTGGCGGTAAGTATATCCGCTTCGTTAAGGAAAAATAACTTATCTTTATCCGATTTTCTGCTTACGTCTAAAACGATTATACGTCTATCTATACCGACCTGAGCTGCCGCAAGCCCAATGCCGTCGGCTTTATACATAGTGTAAACAAGGTCTTTAATTAAAGAAATATTGCCGGCAATTTCATCCGCGTTTAAAGGATGCGCCTTTGTTCTTAATTTTGGGTCCGGATATTCTAATATTTTAAGAAATTGCATCGCAGTGCTAATTAAATTAATTACCTCTATCTATCTATTTTATTATTAAAATTAAAATTCTTTTGATAAATAACCAACCCGTGAAGAGTTAAGGGAAGATTATACAAATGTTCCGTTGCCGCATTAGGCAATTCACGTTTGACGGGCTGAGGAGGAACCTTTAAGGCGGCAAAACCGGCGGGGATATTCTTTTTTTTCACCCTCAAAATCGGACCGTGCTTTAAAGGTTGCGGTATCTTACTTTGCGGAGTTATACTAAACATTCCGTTAATTTTTTTAGAGTCGAACCATATGCCCTTAGCCCAAAAATAGTAAGTCTTATTATAATAATAATAAACTTTTTGATTTTTTTTGTTTATATAGGCTTTGAGATTTTTAGACATTTTAAGCATTATAAATTTTTTGTTTTCGGTATAATACTTCTTATTTTTAATGATTTTATTTTTGCCGGCTTCAGACGGTTTCATAGCCGTTTCGGAATGTGCAAGCTCCGGGATTATTAAGATAAAAAAAACCGCAAGCGCGGCAAACCCTAAACGGATTAATATGAAATCGAAACGGTTCTTATTGCGCGATACCGATTTTTTAGACATGTATGCCTCTTTTTTTGATGTTTTTATAATTAAAGCTTTTATTTCATTATACATTATTAATAACAAAAATCAATTTTTTATTAGGATTTAAGATTTTTCTTGACTTTATGGTTATATAAGATATATTAATATTAACTAAGGCATTATTTTATTTTATTCTAATATTAATATATTAATATTCAAAGGAGATGCTAAATGTTTAAAAAAATTCTATGTCCCGTAGATTTCGGCGATATTTCCATGAACGCCGCCAATAATGCAATAAATCTTGCTTCGGAAATTAAAGCGGAGATAACGTTTATTCACATTATAGACATTCAAGCATTGCAAAATATAGGCGATCTATCCGGAGGCGGAATAAACAATCTCGACCTTCTGATAGAAGAAGAAAAACCGATCTTAAGTAAACTTAAGGATGCGTGCGAAAAAAAAGGTATTAAAGTTAAAACGGTACTAACCCACGGAGAACCTGTAAGCATTATATTAGAAACGATAAAAGAAGGAGGTTATGACCTTATAATCATGGGAACCCATGGAAAAACAGGCTTTAAAAGATTAGTGTTGGGCTCAATAGCAGAAAATGTGGTAAGAAAATCCAATATTCCGGTTTTATTATACCATTCTATCTCCGCAAAAAGCGCTGATTAACAAATAAAATATTGATTCATTCCTTGGAATATCCTTCCATAACTTTTCCTAAAAATACAGCTTCGGGAACCGCTCCGACTACTTCGGAAAGTTCATTAATCACGGTTTTAGGGACGCTAAATACCGCATACTTATCCGAAAGATTAGGAAATTCCTGAATTTCTACAACATCAGAAGTAATGTTGTCGTTTGCAATTGCAAAATTGTGTGCAAGAACCGCCGCCGGCGGACAATGAGGTCAGGTGGGGGTTACAAACACCTGGATATTAAAAGGTTTTATAATTTCTTTAAGTTTTTCAATGGTTTTTTCGGAAAGACCGGTTCCCTTAGTAGAAACGTTAATTATTCCATGAATCAACGTCATAAATTCATGTCCTGCCGGTATACCGTAATAGCGAACGCCGTAGTCTTCATCCCCTTCTATTGCGATAGCAGGAGTTCTTTTTATATTATACTGCTTTACTTTGTCTGCGTCTTTATCAAAGTCGTATTCCTCAAAATTTATTTTATCGCTAAGACCGGCTACTTCAAGTAATATATCTTTTGTTTCCTTGCAGTACAGACAACCGTTTTCTGATTTAAAAAATATAAGTTTAATATTATTTTTAAGTTTATCGTTAAAATCTTTCTTTAAAAATTCGGCATCCTGCTCGCTTAACAAAGGCATATTTTTATCCTTTTTTATTATTTTTATTATATAATTATTATAGATAATTTATAAATCAATTTCAACAGCTATATCAAC
>JAKASB010000017.1:14954-22363 GCA_021828255.1 bacterium
GTAAATAATTATTGATTTATTCTGTAAATATAATATTATATATATAATATCAATATTAAAACTTAAAGAAATTTGATTTTAAAAATATTCAATATATAATATAAATCATGCAGCCTAAACTTCATAATTATTGCATAGATAAGACTTTTGAACTCCTATACAACGATTCCAAAAGCAATGTTTTAAGAACTATTTTAAATCCGCATATTTCGGCTCTTAGAGCAGACGAGCGGATTAAGTTGATGCAGCACGGCTCTTACATAATCGACAGGCTGGCGATAGAAAAATTGCGGATTCACTGGTTTGGAGGACATTATCTCTATCCCCATTCCCATGCCGGCTATATAAGGGGGTTTTCCGATGCCGGCACAAAATGCGTTCAGCTGTTTAATGTTGCCGTTAAAGATTGGGAATACGGCAGGTTTAAAAAATCGCTGATTGCGCTTGGCGGGGCTATACATTTGGTTCAGGATTTATGTATTCCTTTTCATACGACCAATATGGCTTTTAAAAAACATGTGCTATTCGAAAGATGGATGTCTTCACACTATTTAGACATCAATTTAAAATTAGAACAAGGTATATATCAATTTAAACCGTTAAAAGGACATTACAGAGATATACATCCTTTTGGATGGGTAGATTATAACGCCCACAATTCTTCAATGTTTTTACCGGAATTGCTATACGCAAAGACTAAAGTAGAATATTTTAACGCTATGAATAGAATTTTGCCCGAAGCCATAAAAACTTCCGCCGGTTTTCTGGAGTTGTTTGCCAAAAAAATTCCGCAACATCTTTTCTCTCAAAGGTGACCGTGCAAAGGGCGTTTATTTTTAACCATGGCGGCAATATTATGCCGTACGGATATAATAGCGGAATAATGGACTTTTCCGCAAATATCAACCCTCTGGGATTGAGCAAAAAAGCTGTAAAAATTTTAAAAGATTTTGGACGGTTAAAATTCTTTACAGAAAATTATCCTGAAATATACCCGGAATCCTTTATAGACACATTATCCTATTACCACGACATCGATAAAAAATATATATTTCCCGGAGCCGGAGCCACCGGCCTTATTTTTAATATCGTTAATATTTTAAATCCCAAAAATATTGTCATAGTCGAACCTTCTTTTTCGGAATATGAAAGAGCGGGGATAATACGAGCCAGAAAGTCTAATATAATTCATATAAATACATATTTTTCCGAAAATTTCGAGTTAAAAGACAAAAGTTTGTCAAAACTTTTAGAAACTATAAAAAAACTATGTAAAAACGACTTAGTTTTTATTGCAAGCCCGTCAAACCCTGCGGGAGCGATAATCCCGATAAACGCCATAATAGAAATCTTAAAACAGGTAAAATTAAAAAATGCTTTTTTAGTTTTAGATGAATCTTTTATGGATTTTTGCGAGGAGTTTTCATCAAAATTATTTGTCGAGAAAAATTCTAATAATTTAATAATAATAAGGTCTATGACAAAATTTTTCGCAATGCCGGGACAAAGACTGGGGTATGTTTTTGCAAATCCTAAAATGATAACAAAACTTGCCAAATTCTCTATACCGTGGAAAATAACCTCTTTAGCCGCAGAAATCGCTTCAGTGTCCTTAAGCGACAAAGATTACATTTTAAAATCGCGGAATTTACTATGCAAATTAAAAAAAGATTTTCAAAGGAAACTTAAAAAAGTAAAATTTTTTGAAATAATACCAAGCATGGCAAATTTTTTTTTAATAAAAATAAAGACCGGTGAATTTCATGCCGAAGATTTAAAAAACGGCTTGCTTAAATACGGCATTTTGATCAGGTATTGCGGCGATTATCGCGGTCTTAGCAATAAATATTTCAGAATAGCGGTTAGGAAAAAATCGGACAACGATTATTTAATACAAAAACTAAAAGAATTTGCAGCATACTAAGGTATTCCAAATTCTGATAAAATCTATAATATCATCAATTTTTAGCAATAAGCCGGCTATGGAAATAATCGTAAATATTTTTTGCGGTCTTATTGTTTACGCCTTTAACCGCCGCTAATTCATCAATCGCTGCCTTTTTTATATTTTCCACACTGCCCAAACTCTTAATCAAATTGCCGTAAATCATCTTTCCTACGCCGTCAATATTTAAAAGTTCCGAAGTAACCAAAGATTTAGTCTTGATTTTTGAAAAATATGACACCGCAAACCTGTGGGCTTCATCCCTTAACCGCATAAGCAGAAAAACTTCTTCCCTGTTTTTCCCAAAACTGACCTCGTTTTTCCTATTCGGAAGATAAATTTTATCTATTTCATTATTTTCATTATTTTTTTTATCCCATTCCGCATCTTTTACTTTTGCGATTGCGATAAGGGCAGGTATATTTTCGGCGCTTATGCGTCCACTTTCGGTAAAATCTTTTACCACCCTCACAAGAACGTTAAGTTGCCCCTTTCCACCGTCCACCATAACAACATCCGGCAAAGGGTCTTTTCCGTCAGCCGCATTGTTAAACCGCCTGCTTAAAGCTTCATACATCATTGCATAATCGTCGGGGGTGTTTTTTGATTTTATTCTATAACGCCTGTATAAAGAAGTATCCTTTTCCCCGTTTTTAAAGACTGCTTTAGATGCGACGGCATATGTCCCTGAAATGTTTGATATGTCGAAACATTCTATAATTAGCGGAATTTTGTTTAACCGTAAGATATCTTTTAATGTACTTAACCTTTTTATGTTTATAGCATTATTTGCTTTGCCGGCAGACTTTGCCCCTTCCGCATTTTTACCGGTTTTGCCGTCACCGGCTTTTTCGAAAAAGTTTTTTTTTGCATTTTCTAAAGCCATAGTTGTAACGGTTTCATATTTATTTAAGATTTTAACCTTCTTAGAGGAAAATTGCTTAATATATCCGGCAAGGCTTTTTTTATCCTCATCTTCTATTTTTACGGGTATAAATATCTCGTCCGGAATATCTGCGTTTGCTTCTAAATTTTTAACGTAATATCGGTTCAAAAAAGCTGAAATCATTTCGCCGTCGTTTAAATATATATTCTTAAAAAAGAAGTCTTTAGTTCCGGTAACCCTGCCGTTCCTTATGATAAGAACCACTATGTCTAATTTGTCGTTTTGCGAATAAAACCCTATAACGTCTATATCTTTTTCTTCTTTAAGCACTACCGCCTGTTTTTCGTTAATCGTCATTATAGCATTGATTTTATCTCTTAATTTTATGGCGGCCTCAAAATTTAATTCTTTTACGTACCCATCTATCGACCGCTTCATTACTTTTATCAACTGTTTATTTTTCCCGCTCAATAGAAGCTTTATTCCGTCAATAGATTTTTTATACGTTTCTATATCGATATACCCGCAGCAAGGAGCAGAACATCTGTTTATCTGATAATAAAGACAGGGGTTTTTTTTAACGGCATAAGAATTAAATTTGTTATCGGTACACGTTCTCATTTTAAAAATCCTGTTTACCGTTTTTATCGTTTCATTAACCGCAAACGCACTTGAATATGGACCAAAATACTCGCCGTCCCCTTTTTTAAAATTTCTTGTTTTTATTATATATGGAAAACCTGTTTTTGTCCCCGCTATTTTAATATAAGGATATGATTTGTCGTCCTTAAGGCTTATGTTATATTTAGGCTTATACTGCTTTATCAGTGTATTTTCAAGCAGAAAAGCTTCCAGCTCGTTGCCGGAAATTATAGTTTCTATATCGTAAATTTTTGAAACAAGATGCCCTGTTTTGACGCCGGCATTTTTACCTGAAAAATATTGCGAAACTCTTTTTTTTAGATTTTTGGCTTTACCGACGTAAATAACGTCACCGTTTATATTTTTCATAATATAAACGCCCGGAGCCTGAGAAATATTTTTAAGTTTTACGGCTAAATTTTCGTTCATAAAATAAGAACATAAATTGGCAGATAATCAAACCGCATCCATTAACAACATATTTTTTTTAATATTGCCGATTTCATCCCTTATGCGTGCGGCTTCTTCAAAATTAAGCTCTTTTACGGCTTTCTTCATCTTTTTTGACAAATTTTTTATGAGCCTTTCGGCTTCTTTGGGGTCGATAATAAGCGGAGAATTTTCGTCAAAACCCCCGGAGATATCGATATAATCCTGCTCGAAAATCGTAGTAAGCAGTCCCGCTATATTTTTTTGTATGGATTTAGGGGTAATGTTATTTTGTTTGTTAAATTCTTTCTGAATTTTTCTTCTTCTTTCCGTTTCGGAAATTGCAAACTGCATAGATTCCGTCATTTTATTCCCATATAGTATAACTTTCCCCTTTATGTTTCTTGACGCCCTTCCGATAGTCTGGATAAGCGATGTCTTTGAACGCAGGAAACCTTCTTTGTCGGCATCTAAGATGCCTATAAGTTCTACTTCGGGAATATCCAATCCTTCCCTCAATAAATTTATACCGACTAAAACATCGAACTCGCCGAGTCTTAATTCTCTTATAATTTTAAATCTTTCAAGCGAATCTATATCGGAATGCAGATATTTTGCTTTAATGTTACTGTCTATTAAAAACTCTGTCAGGTCCTCGGACATTCTTTTCGTAAGAGTTGTTACGAGTGTTCTTCCGCCGCCTGCAACCGTTTTTTTAATTTCCCCTATTATATCGTCCACCTGATTTGTTTCCGGTCTGACTTCAACTTCAGGGTCAATTAATCCTGTAGGACGGATTATCTGCTCGACGACTTTGGAACTAACGCTGAATTCGTAATCGGCGGGCGTAGCGGAGACAAAAACAAGGTTTTTTATATGGGATGAAAATTCCTCAAAATTCAGCGGACGGTTATCTAAGGCGCAGGGAAGTCTGAAACCATATTCCACAAGCGTCGATTTTCTTGAAATATCCCCGTTATACATCCCCCTGATCTGCGGAACACTGATGTGGGATTCGTCAATCATAATTATAAAATCGCCTGGAAAATAGTCTAAAAGCGTCGGCGGCGGCTCTCCTTTTTTTCTTCCCGTCAAATGTCTCGAATAGTTTTCGATGCCGGAACAGTAACCCATTTCCTGCATCATTTCTAAATCATACATCGTCCGCTGTTCAAGCCTCTGGGCTTCGACAAGTTTGCCCATAGCCTTAAGCTCCATTAATCTGTCTTTTAACTCTTCCTTGATAGATTTAACGGCGCTCTTCATTGTAACCTCGTCGGCAACGTAATGAGATGCAGGATAAATTGCGGCTTTTGAAAGCCTTCTCGTAATAGCGCCCCTTAACGGATCTAATTCGGCTATCATCGAAATCTCATTGCCGAAAAATTCTATTCTTAGCGCAATTTCTTCTTCATAAGCCGGAAAAACATCGACTATATCGCCTCTAACTCTGAATGTTCCGCGGTGAAAATCGATATCGTTTCTTTCGTATCTTATGTCCGTCAGCTTACCCAGAACGTCGCTTAAATTTACCTCGTCGCCCTTTTTAACCTCAAGAAGCATATTGGCATAACTTTTCGGAGAACCTAAACCGTAAATGCAGGAAACCGATGCGATTACGATGACGTCCCGCCTCGAAAGAATAGAACGCGTGGCAGAATGTTTCATTTTATCGATCTGGTCGTTAATAGCGGAATCTTTTTCTATATAAAGGTCTTTAGAAGGAACATATGCCTCGGGCTGGTAATAGTCATAATAGCTTATAAAAAACTCTACCGCATTTTCGGGAAATAATGCTTTAAATTCGGAATAAAGCTGTCCCGCAAGCGTTTTATTCGGCGCCATTATAAGAGCCGGTCTTTCAAGCTCTTCGATAACCTTTGCCATAGTAAAAGTTTTCCCGGAACCGGTTACGCCTAAAAGAGTCTGATACCTAAGATTTTTATCCCTTATCCCTTCGACTAACGAATTTATAGCCTGCGGCTGATCGCCGGTAGGACTGTTTTCCGAAACAAGATTAAATAACCCCATATGCAATTATTTTATCATTTTTTACGGAAAATATCCTCTTTGCTAATTTTATAAAAAATACCGCCGTCACAGTCACTGGTTATTAACGTCCAATGTGCTTAAAGTTAAGCATTAAACTGACTGACGGCGGCACAACTGCTTAAAAAATATATGATAGATTATCTTTGCCTTAAACTTATTTTCTTTCTTTAATTTAATTGTAGCGCATATTTTTGAAATTTCAAGTCTTCTTCTAAAAAATTTAGTTCATTTTTAAAAGTTTGCCGGTAATCCCTACAACGCTCCTTTTAGATATCTCTTTTATTTTCTTTTTCCTTAACGGATGCTCTTTTATCGTAAAGTTTTTTTCCCTTCACGAGAGCGATCTCGACTTTAGCCCTGCCTGTTTTTAAGGCAGCCAAACTTTATATACTTTATCCGTTATATGGTATGTTGTAGATAAAAGTGCTTCCAAAGTATAACGATATTATGGATAGGTAATTGAAAAATATCAGTATCCCGACTGCAATTAAAAGAATTCCGCTTATAACCTGAATAGTTTTTATAAACCGTTTTATTCTTTTAAAAGCAGACAGGAATAAATTTACGGACAACGAGCTTATAAGAAAAGGAACGGCAAGTCCCATGGCGTAAACAAAAAGCAGTTCCGCCCCGGCGCTTGTATTGTGAAGAGTAGATGCAATAAAAAGAATTGAAGCAAGAATAGGTCCTATGCAGGGCGTCCATGCGGCAGCGAATACTACCCCCACAAGAGCCGAACCTATTAAACCGATAGGTTTGTTTTTAATATTGATTGCGGCGTCTCTATTTATAAACGATAGAAATTTAATTTTACTAAACGCCCCCAATATAAATAACCCCATAATTATAATAAATATTCCCGCCGCTCTCATAAGCCATATCGAGTGAAGCAATTCTCCGACGGCGCTTGAAAAAGCGCCAAGCAAGACAAAAATTATCGTAAATCCCAAAATAAACATTAAAGAATGTTTAACTGCGGTAAATCTAACCGTAGGATTGTCTTTAACAAGTTCGTCCATAGACAAGCCGGATATATACGAGAGATAAGACGGTATTAAGGGAAACACGCACGGACTTATAAAGGAAAATAATCCCGCAAGGAATGCCACTAAAAATGAAACGTTAGGCACAAAAAAAGAATTCATCTCTAAAAGTCCTCCAGATTTTGATTAAATCGTTATCATTATTTTTATGAAACAAACTTGAAACTTTTCTAATATATATAATTAGAATGGGTTTGATGCTATCAAGTAAAACAACTCATACTGATTATAGCTTAACAATTTTTAGTTATTAAGTCACCGCTGTGACAATATTATTATATAGATTTATGTTATATTAAACAATAATTAAAATAAATTAAAGGAGGTGAAAATTCCATAATGAAAAAATCTTTGTTCGGCATATTGACGGTTGCGGTTGCCGTTCTAATGTTCTCTGCTTCTTTGGTTTCTA
>JAKASB010000018.1:0-3208 GCA_021828255.1 bacterium
AGAGGCGTGCAAAAAAGGGGCGCTGAAAAGAGTAGGTATTAAGAACTATTCTTATGAAAGAAGACTTATGGTTGCGAAAAAAATCTACGGTCCATATATAAAATCAGTTACAAAGTGATAAAAAAGGATTGTTAAGTTAAACGGTAAAAGAAGCCATATTAATAAAAAGATAATAGAAAAACTTAAAATGAAGGAACTGCGCACATTCAAGATAAGAATTAACGATGACAAACTAAATAATAAACTTTTGTCCTTTATTTACAAATACAGGCACTTTGAAAATATCCTCTTAATTCTCATTAAACAGAATTACGACTTATTTAAAGCAGGCAAAGAAAATAATGATTTTGCGCTCCTTACAAACAAGCAATTACTTAGAAACGCTTTAATGGAATATAAGACTAAAAACACGAATAAGTCTCATTATCTTATGAATAAATATAAAGATAATCAATTATTTACAGACCTCCTCGCCTTGTCCAAAGAGATAAAACAACATAATTTCGTCTATACCATAGGTAACGTTAAATCTCAGTATCAGAACTTCTTTAATGCTGTTAAATATAATAAAAATGCAAGACCTCCTAAACCTAAAAAACTTTCGAAATTAGTTAATTATTCGATAGATATAGACAAAGACTGCTCCTTATCATTTAAGAAGCTAAAACATAATCTAATCGGCATCAATTTATCAGATAAGATGATTTATCTGCACTGTTGCTATGACGCCTTTATTAAATTAACAGATATAGATAGTCCACATTCCGCTAAACTTGTCTATGATAACGGATTATTATATTTAAATGTAAGCTATTATAAAGAAATACCCGATTATGAAGCCAAACCTATAAAAGAGGCGGGTATCGACATCGGGGTCAACAACCTTGCCGCTATATTCATAAACGATAGAGAAACTAAGTCTATCATAATAGACGGCAAGCCTTATAAGAAATATAATTCAGATTTCAACAGGTTTATCGCTAAACTTAATATTTCTAAGTCTAATGAGGTTATGGAGTGGGCTATATCAAAATCAAAAACTAAATATCCCAAGAAATATACTTTAAGAGGCAGAAAGATAAGTAAGTTTATTAACTTTCTTTATCATAAGAGGAATGAGTTTTTTAGCGATAGTTTTCACAAGATAGCTAAAAGAATACTTGAGTATTTAATGTCCGCTGAGGTAACCGACTTATATATTTCTAAAAATCTGCCAGAACTTAAAAACAACGGCGAGTGTAAACTAAGAAAATCTATTAAGCAGACGTTCATTCAGATGCCGTTTGGGAAACTCTTAAATATTTTAGAGTATAAAGCCAAAGAATATGGAATTAATATCCACGTTATAGATGAGGCTTATTCGTCCAAATCAAGCTGTATTTCTGATAATGTTTTAGACGTTCAGGCTAACCCTTATTTGTCTAATGCTTTAAGTGGAAAGCGTGATAAGAGAGGGCTTTTTAAGGACATTTTAATCAACAAAGTATTTAACGCCGATATAAACGGCGCAGTTAATCATATTAAAATCGGGATTAATAAATCATTTGAATGGTTAAAAGATTATCTGTTCAAACTATGTAACCCAATTAAAATCAAATGCGACTATGAGTTCTGTAAATTATTGCAGAATAGTGTGTCGGGTAAGTCTTTTAATTTAACTTTAATTAAAGGAGGCGTTTAGCTCGAATGTATAAGAACTTATAGGTTTTTATAGGTTTGGAGCGACGGGATTAAATTATGAAATACGTTATTATCGGAAATTCATACGCAGGTTTATCTTGCGCCGATGCAATAAGGCGTTTTGATAAATCGGGAGAGGTCGTGATTATATCGGATGAAAATTACAGGGCTTATGCAAGACCCCTTATATCATATTATCTTGAAGGAAAAACGACAGATGAAACTATATGGTATAAAGAAGATGATTACTATGAAAAGAATAATTTTAAAGTTATTCTTGGAAAAAAAGCCGTTTCGATTGATACAGACTCAAAAAAGGTCGTCTTAGAAGACGGGACGAAATTAGATTACGACAAGCTTTTTATCGGTCCGGGCGGAACGCCTTTTGTGCCTCCTACCGAGGGGTTTAATCCGGATTCCCCTATGATGGGTACGTTTACAAAATTTGACGATGCGAAAAAGATGGAAAAAGCCGCTAAATTTGCAAAAAACAAAGAAGCGATAGTCGTAGGGGGCGGACTCATCGGACTAAAGGCTTCCGAAGGATTAAGGGCTTTGGGTTTGCACGTTACCATCGTAGAACTATTACCGCGGGTTTTAGGGCTGGCGCTTGACGAAATATCTGGAAATATAACGTCTAAAAGGTTGAACGAAAATGGGATAGATACGGCTACGGGCGAAACCGTCACAAAAATTAATCTGGACGAATCAGGGAATCCGGTGAGCGTGATATTAAAAAGCGGGAAAGCGCTTCCTGCCGATATAGTCGTTGTCGGGGTCGGCGTAAGACCTAACGTAGGATTCTTAGAAGGCAGCGGAATAAAAATAGACAGAGGTATTATAGTCGATAAAACAATGATGACGAGTGTCAAAGACGTGTATGCCGGAGGAGATGCCGCCGTCATTTACGATGTAATAAATAAGCGTCCGAATATTATTGCAATAGTGCCGCTGGCATGCGAAGAAGGGCGCGTAGCCGGAACAAATATGGCAGGGGTTTACAGGGAGTATCCCGGCGGGATTGGTTTAAATTCCGTTGAAATTTACGGTCTGCCCATAGTTACTATAGGTTTGACGAATCCGGCAAACGAATCCCAAAAGGTTTATATGTTTCAAGACGGAAATGTTTACAGAAAACTTGTTTATGACGGCGCAGTTCTTGTGGGAGCGATTTTACTGGGCGATATTTCCGGCAGCGGAATATTGTCGGCAATTATAAGGCAGGGCTTAAAATGTCTTAAATATAAAGACGAATTTTTAAACGGAAATATATATTCATTTGTTATTGATAATGAATTCGAAATATATAATATTAACGAAGGATATGCTATAAGGGGCGATTTTGAGGACCTGCCCGAATTTTCAAGAACTAACTGGCGCTAAAATATTATAAATATTATGAATATTATGAATATTGACGATAAAAATACATCCGAAAAAACTTTAAATATACTGATAGAAGAATTATTAATAGAGGTAAAAGATATTTCGGAACAAAATTTTGGAAACTGGTATGAAAAGAAAAGAA
>JAKASB010000018.1:3308-14310 GCA_021828255.1 bacterium
AATATTATGAATATTGACGATAAAAATACATCCGAAAAAACTTTAAATATACTGATAGAAGAATTATTAATAGAGGTAAAAGATATTTCGGAACAAAATTTTGGAAACTGGTATGAAAAGAAAAGAAAAGTTTTCAATATAGGGGTTAAAAACACTCCGACTAAGGAAGAATTTATAAAGTATCTGAACTATGCTTTAACTATAAAGTTTGATTAATAAATAAAATATACGAGTAAAAGGGGACAGATTTTAAATCTGTCCCCTTTTACTCGTGCCATTTTGCTAATTTAACAGCAACGACGCCTTTATAAAGTCCTGCAATATCATCTAAATAAATTTAATATAAAAATGACACCTAAAAACGACAAAATTCCTAAAGTAGTTTCTTTTATAGCTAAATCCGGCACCGGCAAAACCACTCTAATAGTAAAAATTATAAAAATTCTCTCCGAAAGAGGTTATAAGGTTTCATCCATTAAGCATACAGACCATGATTTCGAAGCTGATATTTCGGGAAAGGATTCATGGAGGCATAAAAATGCCGGAGCATTTTCTACCATGCTGATTTCAAACGGTAAGGCAGCTTTTTTCAGCGATATTGATTCATCTTTAGGTATAGAAATAGGCGGTATAATACCTAAATATTTTAACGGCTCGGATATTGTTATAATAGAAGGATTTAAAGATCTTAACGTAAAAAAAATTGAACTGTTGAGAAAGGAAATAAACCCCGACCTAAAACCAAGATTTAAAAACGACCGGAATCTTATTCTTGTTTGTGCGGACGAATTTATAAAAGATTTAAAAGTTCCCCAAATAAATATAAGCGATTTTGAAAAAATCGCCGATTTTATAGAAAATAATATTATAAATGGATAAAATTAATTTAGGACAGTGTATTCTTGCTCCTATGGCTGGAATAACGGGATTTCCATTTAGAAAAACCGCATTAAAATACGGCGCAGGTTTTTCTTTTACCGAAATGATAAGCGCGATAGGTTTTTTGCATAACGACAGAGGAACACTGGAACTGCTTGAAACCGGAAACGATATCGATAAAACCGGAATTCAGCTTTTTGGAAGCGATCCCGATATCCTGGCTCAAGCGGCTAAAAAAGCGGCAGATAAAGGATTTAAAGTTATAGACGTGAATATGGGCTGTCCCGTTAAAAAAGTCGTGAAAACAGGCGCAGGCAGCGCAATATTAAAAGACATAAAAGGATTTTCCCTAATAGCAGGGTCAGTTAGGAGCGCATTAAAAGATTCTATGCTTACGATAAAAATCAGAAGCGGATTCGACGAAAATTCGGTTAATTTTCTGGAAATCGGTAAAATTGCCGAGTCATCCGGCATCGATGCGGTATTTTTTCATCCAAGGACGAGGTCGCTTATGTTTGGAGGAGCGGCAGACCATTCATTGACTAAAAGACTTAAAAATGAAATTGCTATTCCGGTATATGCAAGCGGCGATATTTTTACGGTTGACGATGCGGTAACTATAAAAGATTATACCGGAGTTGATGGAATTATGTTTGCAAGAGGGGCGATAGGCAAGCCTTGGGTATTTGCCGATTATCTTAACGCTCAAAGTTTCGATGAAAAAAATAATCGTATGCATCTCGATATAAATCAAAAAATAGACATAATCATAGAGTTGATGGAAGAAATAAGTTTATTTTACGGCAGGGAAAGAGGGCATAATCTTGTAAGACCTCATCTTTATAATTTTTTAAAAGGATTTAAGGGCTCAAAAGGATCGAGGTGTATGGTGAACAATGCAAGAACCGAAAAAGAAATATTAGAAATTTTAAATATATTGAGAACGACAGACGATGAATATATTTGGCTTGATTGAAAAGTTTTTAAACCGCGGCAATGACCTTATTTCCATTAATCCCGATTTTTGCGTGAGGCTTAAAACTCCCATGGCAGGCTGTTACGAATGTATAGACAGATGCCCCGATTTATCGATAAAAATAACCGACAACGGTATAAAGATTTTGGAAAACTGCTCGAATTGCAATGCCTGCCTTTATATTTGTCCTAATTCAGTTTTTTACGTTAAAAATAATATTTCTGAAGAACAGGGTGGCAAGCAAACATCCGCGGATAATGATAATATTTATTATTTTTGCGCAAAAACCGAAGCGGATTTAAAAATAACGGAAAATAAAAAAACGGTTAATGTTAATAAAATAGAATGCATTTTCGGAATCGAAGATATAGATATTATATCTTTTATAAAAAATAAAAATAAGATTTTTTTTATAACCGGAAACTGTAATTCTTGTAAACTTAAATATTTTCATAATAAAAAATTAAAAAGGATTCAGGAAATAAAAAAATTTCTAAATGCCGAAGAGGCTTTTATAGAAATTAATACAAGCAATTTCAACTATGACATGTTTTTTGAAGAACAAACCGCCGACAACCATGGCGAATCTATAAAAATTACTGAAAACAAAGACGATAAATCCGGTAAGAATGGGAAAAGCGATCAAAAAGCAGAAGCGCTAAATAGAAGAGATTTTTTTAAAAATTCGATTAAAGGCATTAAAAACAATGCAAAAAAAATAATAGAGGATATTTCCATAGAAGATCTGCCGTTATCCGAGCTTTATTCGGAATATATCGATACCGCCGATAAAGGCGGGAAAAAAATAAATAAATTACTTATAGAAAGGCAGAAAAAAATATACCGGTTTTTGAAAGAAAATAAAGAGCTGCTATCCCTCTTAAACATCAGACTGCCTAAATTGAACGGAAACTGCGTTTTTTGTTCAAACTGCTGGGAATTATGTCCTACAGGCGCTTTAATGTTTAAAGAAAACAGAATACTACTTGAACCATTTTTATGCACCGGATGCAATCTATGTAAAGATATATGCAATTTCGGGGCGGTCGGAATGTATAAGGCAAAAAACTTAAAGGATATTTCGGGAAAAAAAGTTTTGCTTGTTTCACAAAAAATTTCTTGACAAAAAAATAAAATTATTAAATAATATAATGCTACGCTTGAATTGTAAATTTGTAAAATTATATAGAAAGTAAGCCGAAGGGAGATATAAATGACGGAAAGCAAGTGGATATTGGTAGATGCGCAAGGGGTAAGTTTAGGAAGGGTTGCAAGTTTTGTCGCGAATAAACTTATGGGCAAAGACAAGGCAAACTGGACGCCGTATGCGGATAACGGAGATTTTGTAGTTGTTATAAACAGCGCTAAGGCAAAATTAACAGGCAAAAAAGCAGAGGATAAAGAATATCACTTTCACAGCGGTTATCCGGGGGGAATGAAGACTTTTAACTATAAAGATATGCTCAAAAAAGACCCTACGTTTCCCGTTTATCAGGCTATTAAAGGGATGCTGCCTAAAAACAAGCTTTCGGACGCCGTTCTTAAAAAAGTTAAAATATACGAAGGCGAAAACCATCCGCATACCGCTCAGCAGCCGGTTAAAGTAGAAATAATTAAATAAAAAATTTAATATAATAATAAGGCAAATTAAAAATTAAATTACGGGTAAAAGACTTATGGCAAAAAAGAATATTATTATACATGCGGTAGGGAAAAGGAAAGCAGGCATAGCAAGGGTATATTTTAAAGAAGGAACCGGCAAAATCATAATTAACGGAAGGGATTTCGATAAATATTTTCCCCTTGAAAGCCACAGAGTAACTGCTATTAAGCCTTTAGCATTTTATTCCGTAGAAAATAAATTCGATATATACGTAAATGTAGGAGGCGGGGGATTAAACGGTCAAGCAGGCGCTATAAAACTTGCGCTTGCAAAGGCTATTCTTTTAATAAACCCCGACCTTAAAGAAACTCTTGCAAAAGCTTCTATGCTTACAAGGGATCCGAGAGTCAAAGAAAGAAAGAAATACGGTCAAAAAGCGGCAAGAGCAAGATTCCAGTTCTCAAAAAGATAATAATAATCATAATCCTATGATTAAAGTTTCGGTAATAGGGGCGTCCGGTTATAGCGGCATATATCTCTTATACGCCCTGTCTTCGAGACCGGATGTTTCTATATCGGCTATAACTTCCCAGACTTATTACGGGAAAAAGCTTTTAGAAGTTTTTCCTCAATTTACAAAAACCTGCTCTAAACATAACTCAATTTCCGAACTCAAGTTCAGCGCTTTTGACCCGGATGTTATAGCAGGGTCTTCCGACGCTCTATTTTTTTGCCTGCCGCATAACGAAAGCTCTAAACTAATCCCAGACATTTTAAAAAAAAACAGCAAAATCAAAATAATAGACGTAGGCGCCGATTTCAGATTCGACAATCTTGAAACCTATGAGGAATTTTACGGAAAACATAACGCTTCCGAATTAAATTCAAAATTTATTTACGGTCTTTCCGATATTTTTTTAGGTAAAATTAAAAACTCCCGGTTCGTAGCAAACCCGGGATGTTATCCTACAGGCGCTCTTTTACCCTTATTGCCGCTTGTTTTTAACGGCGCCGTAGATTTTTCTTTTCCGGTTATAATCGATTCTTTGTCGGGAATTTCCGGCGCCGGAAGAGGAGTTAAATTACCAAACCTGTTTTGCGAGGTAGAAGGCTCGGTAAAGGTTTATAACGCCTGGTCACACAGACATTTTCCGGAAATCAAAGAAAAGATAACGGATGCGTTTTTAAACTCAGCCGGCAGCTCAAATAACGATAATAATATGGATATGCCGAATATTTTATTTACTCCGCATGTTATTCCGGTAATCAGGGGTATATTAACCACTATATATATAAAATTAAAAAGCGGGATGTTAGAAAAGAATATTTTGGAAATATATAAAGAGTTTTATGATAAAAGTCCATTTGTATCCATACTTAAAAACATAGAAGACTGCAATATAAAAAACGTTATCTATTCCAATAACTGCCACATAGCTTTTGAAACCGGCAAAAAAGAAAACAGCGGGATGGTTAAAATTATAAGCGCTATAGACAACCTCGGCAAAGGCGCTTCATTACAGGCAGTTCAGAACATGAATCTTATGTCAGGCTTAGAACCTGACTATGGAATTCCCGCTTATTCCCCGTTTCCGTGATCGTATCTCTTAAGAATCTGAGATAATAAAAATATGAAATTAATTAATAAGAAAAGGGCAGAGTATTTATCTATTATTATAACTATTATAGCCGTATCGGTTTTAGCGTTAGTATTTGCTCATTTTGAATTTAGCGGGAAAAATAATAAAAATATTCCGCCCGTCAAAAATAATTTAAAAAATACTTTAATAATCGGTCTTCCGGCAGATGCTACAAATCTCATCGGAAATATGGCGGCAGATGCTCCTACCGCCGGGGTTACATCTCAGATTTACGATGGACTCGTCCGGTATAACAGAAATTTTAAAATAGTTCCTGACCTTGCAAAATCTTGGAAAATAAGCAACGACGGAAAAACAATAACTTTTTATCTTCATCACAATGTTTACTGGCAAAACGGACAAAAATTTACGGCAAAAGACGTCATTTTTACTTACAATTTAATGGTAAATCCTAAAACTCCGACGCCCTATGCCGCTGAATATCTTAAGGTCTATAAAGCGAAGACTATCGGAAATTATATTTTTCAGGTAACGTATAAAAAACCTTACGCCCCGGCTCTGTCTTCATGGGGGTTAAATATTTTATCCAAAAAACTCCTTGAAGGAAAAAACCTGCTCACAACGAAATTAAGAAGTCATCCGGTGGGCACCGGTCCATACGAGTTCGATAAATGGATTCATGGATATGAAATAGTTCTAAAAGCCAATCCGCATTATTTTAGGGGCGCGCCACGCATAAAACGTTTAATATATAAAATAGTCCCCGACCCTTCCTCAATGTTTTTAATGCTTAAATCGAACGGAATAAGCTATATGGGTTTGAGCCCTATTCAGTTTAAATACGAATCCGGCGGCAAAAAATTTAATTTGCGGTTTAAAAAATATATTCATCCTTCCCTAAGTTTCACCTTTTTAGGATATAATCTTTTAGACCCCCTTTTTAAAAGTATGAAAGTCAGGCAGGCTTTAACTTATGCCATTAATAAAGAAGAAATAATAAAAGGCGCATTACTTGGTTTAGGCATCCATTGCTACGGACCTTTTATGCCAGGGACATATTTTTATGATAAAAACGTAAAAAGATATGATTATAATCCTGTCAAAGCATTGAAACTTTTTAACGAGGCAGGCTGGAGTCTTAAAAATGGAATTCTGGAAAGAAGGGGTAAGCCGTTTCGATTTACTATATTAACTCCGCAGGGAAATCAGGAAAGATTGTCTGCTGCGGAAATTATACAGCAGAATTTAAAAAAAATAGGCATAAGAGTCGGTATTAGGGTTATGGAGTGGACATCTTTAATATCAGAATTTATTATGAAGAAAAAATTTCAGACGGTTTTGCTCGGATTTACTATAACACCAGATCCTTACGACAATGCGGCTATATTTATGGGGTCAAATATCGTGCCGAAGGGGTTAAACTTCACGTCTTTTAATAATCCCGAAATAGACGATTTATTCAGAAAGGCGCGTTCCACGTTTGATTTAAAACAGCAAAGAAAATATTATTTCAAAATTCAGAGGATTCTTGCAAAAGAAGCCCCTTATACTTTTTTGTACATTCCTTATGCAACGCCGGTAGTAAAAAAAGACATTAAAGGAATAAAACCGGCTCCGGCTGGAATAGGATACGATATAAGAAAGTGGTATTACGGCAAATTTACGGATTGATCTAAACGCAGAGGAAAATAAAATGAAAAGGGAATTAACTTTATCACACATAGACGAAAATGGAATGCCGAAAATGGTCGATGTTTCTGAGAAATCTGATACCGTAAGAATTGCTTCCGCTCATGCAAAAGTATCTATGTCGAAAGAAGCGTTTCGTCTTGCGATCAGCAAAGGCGGCAAGAAAGGGGATGTTTTTGGAACGGCAAAAATTGCCGGAATTATGGCGGCAAAAAAAACTTCGGAATTAATTCCATTATGCCACCCTTTAAATATAGAGAGCTGCGACATTTCTTTCGAACCGGATGAAAACGAGAATTCTAATTCTATAACTATAATTTCTACCGTTAAAATATCCGGCAAGACCGGAGTGGAAATGGAGGCTTTAACCTCGGCATCGGTAGCCGCGCTTACCGTTTACGATATGTTGAAAGCAGTAGATAAATCTATCGAAATATCCGAAATTTATCTTATAAGTAAAGAAGGCGGAAAAAGCGGGCAGTATAAAAGATAAAAAAATCGGATATAAATATAAAATTTTATTGACAAATTTTAAATGTTTATCCTATAATGTTACAAACTATATTTCTAAAAAAGACTATAAAAAAAATAGAGGTTATAAATGTTAAAACATGACGTTGTTATTGTTGGAGCAGGACTTGCAGGGTTAAGAGCCTGCGTTGAACTCAGAAGAAAAGGGATAGACGCGATAATCGTGAGTAAGGTCTACCCGACAAGGTCTCATTCTGGAGCGGCTCAGGGAGGAGTTAATGCTGCATTCGATGAAAACGATTCATGGGAGTCCCATTTTTTCGATACCGTAAAGGGCAGCGATTATCTCGGCGATCAGGATGCCATAGAAATTTTGACAAGTGAGGCTCCCGCTAATATAATAGACCTTCAAAGAATGGGCGTCGTCTTTAACAGAAACGACCGCGGAGGAATAGCGCAGAGACCTTTTGGCGGGCAAAGTTTCCCGCGTTCTTGCTACTATGCGGATGCAGTAGGACATATGATGCTTCACGGACTTTTCGATAACGTCCTTAAATATAAAACCAAAATCCTTTACGAATATTTTGTTACAAGTTTAGTTACGGATAACGGCAAGGTTAGCGGAGTCGTCGCTTACGACATTAAAAACGGAAAGTTCGAAGGTATTGCCGCAAAAGCCGTACTATTTGCTACCGGAGGTTACGGACAAGTATATTCTTCCAACACAAATGCCTTAATAAATACTGGAGACGGAATGGCGATTTCTATTAAAGCCGGCGTTCCTTTAATGGATATGGAATTCGTCCAGTTTCATCCGACGACTCTTAAAAGCACGGGAATATTAGTTACGGAGGGTGCAAGAGGCGAGGGCGCTTATCTTCTTAATTCTCTCGGTGTAAGGTTTATGTCGAAATATGCTTCCAAGGCTATGGAACTTGCCCCAAGAGATGTCGTAGCGAGAGCCGAACAGACCGAAATTAACGAAGGAAGAGGGATTGACGGCGCAATACTTTTAGACGTCAGACATCTCGGCAAAGAAAAAATAATGGAAAGGCTTCCGCAAATAATGCAGTTATCCATAGATTTTGAAGGAGTAAACCCTATTTACGAGCCTATTCCTATTAGACCGGGCGCTCATTATTCTATGGGCGGCATTAAAACCGATTATAACGGCAGAACGGCAATCGAAGGCTATTATTCGGCGGGAGAGTCCGCCTGTGTCAGTGTTCACGGGGCAAACAGGCTTGGAGGCAATTCATTGCTTGATACCGTGGTATTTGGAAGAAGGGCGGGAATAGATATAACTGAATATTTAAAAACTGCTTCGGAAACAAAATTCGACGAATCTATGGTTAAAAGAGACGAAGAAGTTTTTGAAAAACTTAAAAAATCTACAGGAAAGGAAAGACATGGTTTGTTAAAATCGGAACTTCAGGAAGAAATGAGGGCAAACGTCGGTGTTTTTAGAGAAGAAAATGTCATGAAAAAAGCCCTCGATAAAATTATCGAGCTTAGGGAACGCACAAAAAACATAAGTATAGACGATAAATCTAAAACATTTAATACCGATATAGTCGAGGCATTCGAATTTAACAATATGTTAATTATAGCCGAAGTTATCGCAAGAGGCGCAATATTAAGAAAAGAATCAAGAGGCGCTCATTACAGAACGGATTTTCCGGAAAGAGACGATGGAAACTGGCTTAAACATACATTGGCGACGTTAGACGGTAAGGAAAATATAAAATTCGATTTTTCGGAAGTTGTCATAACAAAATTTAAACCTCAGCCGAGAACTTATTAATAAGATAAATATAAATGGCTTTAAAATTGAAATAAAAAAGTTTTAACTTTTAGTTATATGAAGGGGAAATATAATGGAATTTAAAGTTAGGGCATGCAGATTTAATCCGGAGGTTGACAAAAAGCCGTATTATAAAGAATATACGATTGAAGATTATCCGGGTATGACCGTATTGAACGCATTAATAAAAGTAAAATCCGAATTGGACGGAACGCTGAGTTTCAGAAGGTCATGCAGGAGCGCTATATGCGGTTCTTGCGCTATGAAAATAAACGGCATATCCAAGCTTGCCTGCAAAACGCAGGTAGGTCCGGAAATAGAAAAATTCGGGATAATTAACGTCGGACCTCTTGCCAATATGCCGGTTATTCGAGACCTCATAGTCGATCAGGAAAGCTTTTTCGATAAAATCAAAGAAATCAAGCCGTATCTTCTTGGGCAGAGGGAAGACGAGGCGTACAATGGTTTCCATGTATTAAAAGAAGGGGAAAAAATAAGCCAGCCGGTATATTATAAATCGGAGTTCCAAAATTTGACCGGAAATAACGACACCCCTAACTGTATTTTATGCGAATGCTGTTATTCCGAATGCGGGGGCGTAGTTGGCAACCCAGGATACTTAGGGCCGGCTGCTTTAGCTAAACTCTACAGATACAGTGAAGACCCCAGAGATAACGATAAAAACGGTTCCCGTTTAGTTAACGGCTCTAAGGCTGATGGAATGTGGGATTGCGTTCACTGCCAGGCCTGCGAAGAATTTTGCCCGAAAGGTGTTTCACCGGTAAAATCTATAGTCAAACTTCACGAAAGAACGATTAAAAATTCCATCACATTTTCGGCAGGTTCAAAACATGTCGTTTCTATAGCCAAGTCTATCAGGAAAACTGGAAGGCTCGACGAAATAAAGGTTGCATTCGATTCCGTCGGCATATCCGGACTTATAAACAATTTACCGATGATTTTAGGTGCCGGACTAAAAGGAAAAATTCCTCCCCTGAGGCTTAAATTAATAAAAGATATGGAAGATATAAGGCTTGCATACAAAGAATTAGATCTGGAGGGGAAATAATGATTACCTATGCTTATTATCCCGGCTGCGTAGCTCAGGAAAGCGGCAAAGAACTTGATAATGCTACTAAATTCATAGCAAAAAAATTAGATATTAATTTAATTCCGATGCCTGAAGCTTCCTGTTGCGGCGGCGGGGTTATAGACGGGTTCGATAGAAATTTAAAACTTTTTATCAACGGTAGAACCCTTGCATTAGCCGAAAAAGGCGGACTCGATATAATGACTATTTGCAATACCTGCACTTTGACCCTTAGCGAGGTAAACGAAGAGCTGATAAATAATCCCGAGTCTATGGAAAAAACAAATGAATACCTTGCTAAAATAGGGCTTAAATATTCCGGAAAAGTCAAAGTAAAACATATTTTATACGCCATAAGGGACGATATAGGTTTCGATAAGCTGAAAGAAAAAGTGTTAAAAAGCTTAAAAGGAATAAACATAGCCCCGTTTTACGGCTGTCATATATTAAGACCTTCAAGTGTCGTTAAATTTGACGACGTCGAAAATCCGAGAGGATTTGAAGAATTAATTAAGGCGCTGGGCGGGGAACCGGTATCATATGCCCGCAGAACAAAATGCTGCGGTTTTCAGACGATACTCGTAAATGAGGCTACTTCTACTTCTTTGGCGGGAAACGCCATTTATGAGGCGCAGGAGAACAATGCGGACGTAATGGTTACTCCATGCCCCCTGTGTCATTTAAGTCTCGATACTTATCAGACCGTTGCGGCAAAGAATATAAATAAAAAATTATCTTTGCCGGTATTGCATCTTCCCCAGCTTATAGGCATAACTTTAGGCGGAGATTATGCCGAAATGGGTTTTTCGAGACATAATATATCTCTTAAAAGCGTAATGGCAAAAATCAGGCAGAATAAAATTTGATAAATTTTAGAAATAAATAATAA
>JAKASB010000018.1:14410-21697 GCA_021828255.1 bacterium
AATAAGAAGAAGGTTAAAATATCAAATGTCGGACAATATAAATTTAGTTCTTAAAGCCCTTAAAGGTCTTTCTATTCTCGCACAGGAAAAATTGGACGATTACGTCGATATATCCGATGAAGAAAGCAGAGAGGCGGCAGGTCAAATCATGGAAACGGTAAAATATGAATCGGGCGTTATCTTTAAATCTATAAAGGAAAAATTAGCAGATATTTTATTGGACGAAATGCATTTTGCCTCGACATATGACATAGAAGAACTTACCAAGAAAATTCAGAAATTAGAAAGCAAAATAGAGGAACTGTCGAAAACTTCCAAATAAGTAAATATTAAGTATTATATTTTTTGTATTCTATTATAACTTCCACATTTGATTTTATCCCAAACCTTTCTTTTATGCTGTTTCTTAAAAACTTTATATCCACCATTGTGAATATCTTTCCTTTATTGCCGGTAAATAATATAAAAGTAGGGATTTCTTCTCCCTCTTTCTGTACGCAGTAAGTTATATATTTATATAATCTTCCGGTTTTATTGCCGCTCTTTGCTTCTTCTATGAATTTATTCAGGTCTTTTTTCTTAATTTTTGCCTTTTTTGAATTATTGATTTCTATCGATAAATCTAATAATTTATATAAATTTTTATTTGTTTTGGATGAAATATAAATAAAAGGGGTTTCCGAAAATTCTTTTAATTTAAATTTAATTTCCTTTTTTAATTCCATAGCAACTAAAGTGTTTTTATCTTTTAAATCCCATTTTGTAAAAGCTACGATAAATGGTTTTTTATATAACGTGACCCTTTTTAGGAGGGAAAGATCTTCATGGGTTATTTCGGAATTGACGTCAATAAAAATAATAACAACGTCCGCTCTTTTTATCTGTTCTATACTCTGTTTTTGAAAAGCGGCAGAGTTGACGTCTAATTTGGATTTTTTTCTAATTCCGGCGGTATCGACGAGAGTTATTCGTTGCCCTTTATATTTAATGTAAGTATCTATAGAATCTCTCGTTGTCCCCGGCTTTTCGTCCGTAAAAAGCAAATCTTCTTTTAAAATAGAGTTTATATAGGTTGATTTACCGCTGTTGGATCTTCCGATTATAGCAATTTTAAGAGCGCTTTCCTCAGGATTTTTAAGGGGCTTAACCGGTTTTTTAAAATTGATTTCCTCGGTTATTTTCTCAAGAATGTCGTCTATTCCCATTCCCGTCTCGGCGCTTATTGCAACTATTTTTTTTATACCCAGACTCGAGAATTCAGAGGTTGCGTTTGGGACGTCCTTTGGAGAATCTACCTTGTTTATGATAAGAATAATATTGGATTCGTTTTTGATTAATCTAAGAAAAATTTCCCTATCTTCTGGTATAAATCCGCTTTTAAAATCAACTACAAATAAAACTATGCCGGCTTTTTTGGAATATTCAAAAACCTTTTCCTTGATTTTTTTCTCAGTTTCATTTGTGGGAGAAGTGTTAAATCCTCCGCTGTCGGAAATAAGAAAATCTAATCCGTCGCAAGAAACTTTTTTAATGTTTAAATCCAGCGTAGTTCCGGCTATTTTTGAAGACAGGGCGGAAGTTTCACCTAATATTTTATTAAATATAGTCGATTTGCCGACGTTAGGCCTGCCGATAAGTATTACAAAAAAGTCGTTATAATCCATTTTGTTTATATGTAATCTTTAATTATAACCGAAACTTCGCCGGCGGATTGACTAACGCCGCCCGCCCCGTCTTCTATTATTATCATTCCTTTGAATGCCTTTCCGGGAGCAACCGGCGCATTACCGGTTATCTTTGCCTTAATATAATTTGAACTTATTGCTTTATTATCATTCAAGCTGAGAAATTCTAAAGTTTTATTTTGAAATTTTTTATGAAATTCTATCTTTTTTTGAGAAGAAATTTTTCTGATTATACCTGTTCTACGTTTGATCTCCGTTTCGTTAATTTTTTGTTTTAAGGAATAAGATTCCGTTCCCGGTCTATCCGAATAGGAAAATGCGTGAATATAATAAATAGGCAGTTTTTTAAGATTATCCGCCGTTTCCGAGAAATCATCTTCGGTTTCACCAGGAAAACCGCTTATTATATCGGTACCTATCGAAGCATATTTAATTTTTTCGGTTATTTTTGCAACAAGGAGCGTGTAATCCTTAAAAGAGTGGTTCCTGTTCATAGACTTAAGTATTTTATCCGAAGCGCTTTGAAGAGGAATATGAAAATGATTCTGGATTTTTTTAGAGCAGGTAAATATTTTTATCATATCGTCATCTATGTAAACAGGGTCTATTGAACTTATCCTTATTTTCATATCATTTTTAAGTTCTTCTATAGCCTCAAGAAGATTTTTAAGTTTTGCGCCGGAGTTTTTATCCATATATGAACCTATGTTGACGCCGGTCAAAATGACTTCTTTATATCCGAGCCTGCCCAGGTTTTCAATAGAATTTAAAACGCTTTTTATAGCTAATGACCATTTTACCGGTCTTGCTTTAGGGATTATACAGTAGGAACATTCTAAATCGCACCCTTCCTGTATTTTCAAATAAGGTCTTGTTCTTTTTTGATGTAGGATAGTATCAGGGAATCTTTGTGCGGAAATTTTTAAAAGTTCGGCTTTTTGAACATTGTCCATCAACCTTACGCCTGGTATTTCCGAAAATTTTATTTTATTTAGTTGGGCGGAACATCCGGTTAATATAAGACGGCTGTCCGGATATTTTTTTTTGATTTTTCTGATTATTTTATTAGTTTCTGCGTCGGCTTTTTCCGTAACGGTGCAGGTATTGACTAAAAATAGGCCTATATTGTCGTTGGAGCCGTTATTTTTTGTGGATATTGTGGATAATCCGTATTCTACGACATTTATATTTAAATTCAGATTCTTAAATAACGATTCGAACTGCGACGCTTCGAACTGGTTAAGTTTGCACCCGGAAGATATGACCGCGCAGTTAATAAAAGCATCGTCGTTGCCGTTGCCGTCTCTGCCGCTTCTTAAAGATTTAATATCTTGTTTGCTTAACTGCATTAACCGCATTATATCGCCGTTAGTTTTTTCAATATTTTTTTCCATTATTTCTATTTCCTTCATTCTATAATTCCTCCGCCTATTACTTTAATTCCTGAATATAAAACGGCAGACTGTCCCGGCGTTATAAATTTAACTTTTTTATCAAATACAATTTTTACTGAGCCGTTTTCGGAAACGGATGCTTTACATTTGTAATCCGGCGAAGAATATCTTATTTTTGCGGTTGTTTCTATTTTGTTCAATCTATTTCTATCTTCCGGATTTATAAAATTAAAATTTTTAACCGTTAAAACATCGGCATAGCAGTCTTCCAAATTTCCGACGAAAATTTCATTATTTTCGGCAGAAATCTTAATGACGTAAAGAGGATTTTTAGAAGAAATGCCGAGTCTTTTCCTCTGCCCCACGGTATAATTAAAAATACCGTTATGTTCTCCAATTATTTCCCCTTCTAAATTTTTTATAAATCCTTTACTTAAGGAATGGTTAGAAATATTTACTGCTTGTTTTTTTATAAATTCCGAATAATTTTTACCGGTCACGAAGCATATTTCGACGCTGTCTTTTTTGCTTGATATTTCAGTGAATCCGGCTTCCAATGCAATTTTTCTCGTCTGCCGCTTATTCAAATTGCCTACCGGAAATATTATGTCTTTAAGATTTTCCTGCGACAAATTATAAAGAACGTAAGACTGGTCTTTTGTTAGGTCTTTAGATTTTAAAAGAAAATATTGCCCCGCCGTATTTTTAGCGATGCGGGCATAATGTCCCGTTGCAAGAGACCCGGCGCCCAGCTCTTTTATTCTTTTAAGAAGCACGTCGAACTTCATAACGCAGTTGCATAAAATACATGGGTTGGGAGTTTTTCCCTCAAGATATTCAGAAACGAAACGGTCTATTACCGCAGTTTTAAATTCGTTTTCAAGGTTTATTACGAAATGCGGTATTCCGAGTTTTACGCAGACTCTTTTTGCATCGATTATATCTTCCGTACCGCAGCAGGTTTTTAATCCCGCCGAAGAACTAACATCTTTAGAAATTAAATACATAGAAACGCCGATCACGGAATAACCCCTATTTTTGAGAATTACGGCGCTTGTCGAGCTGTCAACACCGCCAGACATTGCTACGGCAACGGTTTTGTTTGATTTTATTAACATATACCCTGCATTACGAACCGGCTCTTAATTTAAGGACGCCTTTTTTTATTGCGCTGACCGCATAATCTATATCGTCCTCAGTGGTAAATCTGCCTATGCTGAATCTTATAGCCGATTCTATTCTTTTGGCGTCGTATCCGTGAGCTTTTAAAACATAGGATAAAGAGACCGCTCCCGCATTGCATGCCGAACCGGCGGAAGCGCTGATTCCGTAAAGGTCGAGATTAAATAGCAGAGTTTCCGATTTTACTCCGTCGAAAGATACGTTTACAGTGTTTTTAAGCCTGTTTACGGGATGACCGTTAAGCTTTATGCCTTCTATGCCGTAAAAAAGTTTATCTAAAAAAATGCCGCTGAGGGTACTTATTCTATTTAATTCTTCACTCATGACGTTTTTGAGAATATTTAAGCCTTTTGCCATTGAAACGATGCCGCCGATGTTTTCGGTTCCGGCTCTTAATCCGCGCTCCTGATGTCCGCCGTGTATTATGGGGTCTATATTTACTCCTTTTTTCACATATAGCGCCCCGCAGCCTTTTAACGCATAAAACTTGTGTCCCGAAAAACTACATAAATCTAAGGGAATATCTTTCAGGCTGAAATAGTTTTTTCCGATGATCTGAACTAAGTCGCTATGGAAAAGTACATCGTCTTTAATTTTTTTAACTTCTTCAAAAATTTGCTTTAAGGGAAATATCGTACCGGTTTCGTTATTTGCGCCCATTATAGATATCAGTATAGTGTTTTCTTTAATAGCAGATTTTAGGTCGTCTAAGAGCAGTCCTCCAAATTCATTTACGCCTATGTATGTAGTTTCGACCCCGGTGGATTCTAAAAATTTAAAGGTGTTAAGAACGGCGGGGTGCTCTACCTGAGACGTAATAATGTGAGGCATTGATTTTCTGTTATTGCGCATATGCGCATAAACGGAGCCGGTTATTGCAAGGTTAATGGATTCGGAGCCCGATGCCGTAAAAATAACCTCGCCGGAATTTCCGGCGTCTAAAAATGATTTAATATATTCTCTTGAGTCTTCAATAAGAATTCTTGCGGCTCTCCCTTCTTCGTAAACCGAAGAAGGGTTACCTTGATAATTTTTTAGAACGGCGGTTACTTCTTCTAAGACTAACGGGTCTAAAGGAGTAGTCGCGTTATAGTCTAAATAAATTCTCGGCATATACTATTTTATTTTTATATATTTTTTGAATTTGATGATATTCCGGCAGGTTTACCGGTCGTTTTTTGAAATTGTTTCTGCTTCAGTTCCTGTTTTTGTTTGTATTCGTCGATGACGTCTTTTATAGTAATGGAGTTCAAGAATTCCGTTATCTTGTTAGATACCGAGTTCCACATATCGAAAGCAAGGCATATAGATTTCCTGCCGCATTCTTTTTTATTTTTAGACTTGCTTAAACAGCTGATGATTTCAATAGGTTCTACCGAAGCGATTATGTCGCCTATAAGAATCTCGGACGGTTTTTTATTAAGAAGATAACCCCCGTTTGGACCCCTTAAGCTTCTGACGATCCCGGCTTTTTTCAAAATAAAAAATATCTGCTCGAGATAGCGCACAGATATAGATTCTCTTGCCGCTATGTCTTTTAAACTTATAGGCGTAAAATTGCCGTTAGAATTATATGCTAAATATATTAGCGCCCTGACGGCATACTGTCCTTTTGAAGAAAGTTTCATTTTATTTTTTAATTTAATGTTTTTGTGAAAATATTCAAAATTGTAAGTTCTAGTTTATTGTCTATTTTTGCTTTGACCGGTTTCAATCTCCTGAATTCTATCTTCAAGTTCGGATATTTTAGCCTTTAAAAGCGAGATTTCATAAAAAGCCGGATCGAATAACCTGTTATGTTCGAGGTCTATGTTGTCATGAACCTCAGACTCGTCTCTTTTTGTGGATTTTGCCGGTATCCCTACCACGGTGGAGTGGGCCGGAACGGCATTAACCACGACAGAGTTTGCGCCTACCTTAGAATCGTGTTCTATAGTCAAAGGCCCTAATATTTTTGCTCCGGTCCCGATTATGACTCTGTCGCCGATAGTCGGATGCCTTTTTTCCTTTTTCCAGCTCGTTCCTCCAAGCGTAACACCATGATAAAGCGTAACGTCGTCGCCTATTTCTGCAGTTTCTCCTATTACGACGCCCATTCCGTGGTCTATAAAAAAACGCCGGCCTATTTTTGCCCCTGGGTGTATTTCTATGCCGGTTAAAAACCTGCTCACCTGCGAAATAAGCCTTGCAAAGAGTTTACACTTATGCGTCCATAAAAAATGGGAAATTTTATGGATGTAAACTGCATGCAAACCCGGATAGCACGTAATCACTTCCAGCGCATTTCTTGCCGCGGGATCTCTTTCGTAAACCGACTCTATGTCTTCCTTTAGGGTTTTAAACATTAAATAACGTTAATGCATGAATTTTAATATTGCTAAAAACAATACAAGTATATTTATTACTATACCTATAAGTAATGTTGAAAACCATTTTACCATTCTGATTTCCAAATTGTTTATTTTGCTTTCAAGTTCATTATTTACATCTTTTATATATATTTTGATGTCAATTAATTTTTTAGCATATGCAAGAGTATCCATGTTATATGTTATCCTTTTTAAATTAATACAATAATGTATAATAATATTTATTAATTTATTATACCAAAATTAAAGGTAAAATTAAATCTTTTATAATTTTTTTATTCGTATCTCAAGGCTTCGACTGGATTCATACGGGAGGCTTTGAAAGCAGGGTAAAAGCCGAAAAACATTCCTACGCAGAGGGAAAATACAAGGGAGATTATTATCGGTTCGGTCGTAACGATGGTTTTTAGCGGAGAAAAAGCTGAAATTGTGCTCGAAATTCCAAACCCCAGACCTATTCCTAGTACCCCGCCAAAAAGGCTTAAAACGGAAGATTCGATTAAAAACTGTTTTAAAATATCCGATTTTTTTGCACCTATAGCCATTCTTATTCCTATTTCTTTCGTCCTTTCGGTTACTGAAACAAGCATAATGTTCATAATTCCTATTCCTCCCACGAGCAATGATACTGCGGCGATGCTTGCAAGAAGAATTGTG
>JAKASB010000104.1 GCA_021828255.1 bacterium
AGCTTTTTCCGGCCTCTTGAAATGGGAAGATGTCGAAAAGCTAATCGGCGAAGTCAAAAACTCCGGTTCATCCTGGCATTATGTCTATACGCAGCTTGATGATGAGAAGGCTGAATTAGGCGCCGGCAAAGCAGCCGATTTTATAAGCGAAAGAATGGAGGAAATTAAAAAGTTAGATAAGATTTGCGGATGGTTCTATGTCCATACTAAAGAAAACCCTTCCATAATAAAAATTTACCATCCGAGAATGTCGGGCGGCGGCTGTTCTTTAACGACGCCTCCCCCATGGATTATCGTTTCAAAGGAAAAGTCGGAAGATATAGCCGATTTGGAATCTTACAAGCCTGTTGTAAAACCGGCAAAGAAAGGGTTGTTTAAGCGTATCTTTCTTCTTTAAACGGGTCTGCGCCGTTTGAATAGCCTCTTTGCTCCCAGTATCCAAGCTCTTCTTTGTCTAAAAAGGTAATCGTTTTTACCCATTTCGCGCTTTTATATGCGTATTTATCTGGGATAACGAGGCGCACCGGAAAACCATGTTCCGGCGTTAAAACTTTCCCGCCGTATTTAATCGCAAGAATCGAATTGTCTTTAAGCAAAAAGTCGATATCTATGTTTGTTGTATAACCGTCGTATGAACCTATCAGGACATATTTTGCATCTTTACGGGGTTTAACGATGGCGGCGAGCTTTTTTGACAAAACGCCCTCCCATTCGGCTGATTCTTTCGTCCATCCGGTAACGCAGTGAAAGTCGTCTATTACTTTATCGTTTCCGATTTTTATGATATCTTCATAAGTCAAAACTGCCGGATTATCGACTAAGCCTTTTATAGTAAGCCTGTAATCCTCGATGTCAACACCCGGAACATATCCTAAGTCAAGTTGAATCAGGTCATCTACTTTGTTTTGATTCGGCGGAATCATACAATTTTACCAGCCTTTTAAATTAATAAAATTAATTTATAACGGAAACAAACTCCGCTACTACTTTATTGTTTAAAACCGTTTTTATCGACATAATAAGAAGTTGCTCCTTCGTAATTTTATTTTCCTTTAATATATTATCCTCATAATCTCAATAATTGCAATGTGCAAAAAATGCACATTATTTTTTTATTAAATTCCCTTTTGTTTGCGGCATTTTTTTAAATGGGTCGTTAGTGAGCCCTTATGAGTCCTTAAAAAATATTCAGCGCCTTTTCTCTCGCTTTACAATTATAATTCATGATTTTTTTCTTTTTCAATACCGCCCCTAACTTCCCTTCCGCCTTCTTTTTGAACTGTTTCCAAAATGGAAACATTCGGCTCTTTATAATTTTATATTTTGTAATATTATATATTTGAATATGCCTATAATTTTAAGATTTTCCAATAGCCTGCGCTTGTTTTGCCGACCCTTATCAATACTCCCTTTATTTTTAACCTGTCCAGGTACTCTTTGACAGTTTCCGAACCTATTCCAAGCTTCTTAGCCAGTTCGTTCCTCGATATTTTTGGATTAAACCTTATTTGGGAAATGATTTTATTCTCAAGCTCCGTAAGGGTGGCTTGGGGGGTGGCTTGGGGGGTGGCTTGGGGGGGTATCGGTCTTATAAATGTTACCATGAAAAAATTTGTGAATTCGAACACCGGGGCAGGAAGTCCTGCCTGCTTCATAGCATGTCTCATTCTTTCTATCCCTGAGCCTACTTTTTCTACTAAATTTACGCTCTTAAGCAAACTAAATAGAAGCGGGTTTCTGGGAAAGCTCCTTTTCCCAAAATCTTGCTTTTTTATTACCGGCGGCAATCCGCCGGGGCTGTTTATTTCAACCCTGTCGTCAAATATATCAATTTGTATGTTGGCTCTTTTTTCGTTGTAATCGCGATGCGCTATTGCATTTACCACCGCTTCCCTTAGGGCTTCTTCCGGAATCTCGAGAATTTCTTCCCTTGGACCAGCAGTTTCGATTTTATACTCAAGCCTTAGGTCTCTTAATAAAAAAGCCATAGTGTCGCTATAATTCGAAAGGATGTCTTCCGTAAAGTCTTTCCTGTCTATTATCTTATATTTATCGGTTCCTTTATACATAACGCAAGTGATAATCGCTTGCCTGAAAAATTTCTCTATATTGCCGCAGAAAAAAAGAACACCGGCGTTTTTAAACTCGCCTTTTTCCGTTAATACTCCAAGATTTCTTAATACGTCCTCGTCTTTTATTACCCTGCTTATTTTTGATTCTTTAAGAAAAATATCGAATTTAGTTTTATCGAATCCGTTTTCAAAACCAAATGCTTTATTTATGGTTTCGTCAAATAATATTTTCCCTTCGTGGTTAAAAAATTCCCTTATTTCATCGGTCGATAATTTTTGAGAACTGCTTGATTGCCTTAAAAAGAACCCTCCTGCGCATCTGTAGGGCTTGTTTAGCCCTTCGTCAACATTTACAATGAGAACGTCATCTATTGCGTAAGTCTCTATAGATACCGGCTGGTCGCAGTTTCTCGCCGCATCCTGCAATTCCGATTTAATTTTATTGGTTATATTAACGCCTTTTATTGCGCCCTTATCATCTACGCCGATAAAAATCCTCCCGCCCTGCGCATTTGCAAATGCGCACAGTTCTTTGGCTATATTTTTGGAATCAAAGGATTCTTTAAATTCCAACTTTAAGCCTTCCCCTTGCTTCAGCAGAAATTCAAATTCTTTTTTATTCATTCATCTTTAATATTAGCAACAAGATAAAAACATAGTCTAATTATCTTTTAACTTCACGGTAAATACCCCAGAAAATTATCCGCAGATATAACGTATTGTATGAGATTATTCGACGAAGTTTTTTTTAAAATATCTTTTTTATTTACAACCTGAACAGCGAAAGGGGTCTGAGTATTATATTGAAATGAGAGCAGATTTTTCGAAATGTTTGCGTCGGATAATTTCGTTTCAACCATAAAAACCGGCTTTTCGTCTTTTGTTATCAAAAAATCAACCTCCCTGCCGTCTTTGTCTCTTATATAAGACAATCCATAGTTTCCGTATCCGAAACTTTTCCATAAGATTACGGCCTTATAAAGATGAAAAGCTACTATCGCGCAGCGTCCGTGTTGACTGCCGGGTTAGAGGTTGGTGCATATTTCTTCCACAGACAGCACCCGTGCAAACAAGCCATTGAGTGCGGCAAGAAATGCAGTTTGCACGTTCTCGGCGGATACAGTAACGCCATTAAATGACAGGGATTTTGTAGCACACGCATCATGAGCTAGAAGGCACTGAAAGCCAAGGTCGGTAGCGGCGCGCGTGGTTGTATCAATGCACATTTGGGTCATCATGCCTGCGATAACGAGCTGAGTAACGTCATGCTTGCGTAGATGCTCAAGCAGCGGTGTTTCACGAAAGCTGTTTGGGAAATTCTTCCGAAACAGTGTTTCGCCGACTTTTGGCGCTACGCACTCGTTTATTTGTACGCCCTCCGTATTTGGCAAGAAGAAAGTTGCGCCTTGTCGTGTAGAGATGTGTTGGATGTGAATAATCGGGAGAGATTTCTGCCTGAATGCGTGGAGTAGCTTCCCGCCCTGAACTCCAGCTAGTGGACTCCCAACTAGTTCCATAGCCCCGCCAGGGAAGTAGTCATTTTGAATGTCGATGAGAAGCAATGCTTGAGTCATGGAAAACCTCTAACATAATTTAGTGCCTGACAGAAAAAGGGGGTTTTTGAAAATTCCGTCGCCAACAAAATTTCTTTTTATCATAACGACTATTATAGATAAAACTCTAAAAAAGTCAAGACTTTTTTAGAGTTT
>JAKASB010000105.1 GCA_021828255.1 bacterium
CTCGTTTTGTAGCCGCAGTATAACCGCTTGATTTTCTTAATTTTTATCTATTTAAACCATTTATATCTGCATTGGCACATTTTTTGCACATAAAACTATAAATAATTGCCATTACGGCAAAGGCGGGATTAAGATATTCCAACCCGCTTCGGCGAAGCGGTAATCCAGACAACAAAAGCGCTGTCATTCCTGCGCAAGCGGGGTTAAGCTGTCCCAACCTGCTTCAGCGGTAATCCAGAAGGGTTTAGAGGTTAAATTATTACGATGGAAAAATTTGCAATATTAAAAGAAGAAAAAGACGAATTTCAATGCACCGTAGCCAACATACTTTTCTTTAAAGGAATCGGCTTGCACACGGGCAAAGAGTCGTCCATTGCGGTTAAACCGGCAAAAGCAGGTTCGGGCATTACTTTCGTACGAAAGGACTTAAAGCCGAATGTTATAATTAAAGCCGATGCCGGCAATATCTGTTCCACGACATTAAGAACCAGCATAGGAAGGATAGATAAAGGGGCTGGAAGCGGCAAAAGCGGCGCAGGGTGCATTTCTACCGTCGAACATTTAATGTCGGCTTTATGGGGCGCTGGTATCGACAATGCCGTTATAGAGGTTTACGGAGACGAGATTCCGGCTATGGACGGCAGCGCAAGGGTCTTTTATGAAGCGTTTTACGAAAGCGGAATTAAAGAGTTAAACGCAAACAGAAGGTATATAGAGGTATTTAAACCGATAATATTAAAGAGCGGGGATATTTATTCCGAAAGCGCGGGGGAGAAAAGCGTAAACGAGGACGATGTAAGCATTACCGTATATCCCGCAAACGGCTTTGAAATATCTTATATTATGGACTTTAATCACCCGTTAGTAAGCTCCGGCTCTTTCGATTTGAAAATTGACGGGTTTAACTTTCATAAGGAGATTTCAAAGGCAAGGACATTCGGTTTCTTAAAGGATGTCGAATATTTAAAAAAGAACGGGCTTGCGCTGGGCGGGAGCTTGGATAATGCTTTAGTGCTGGACGAAACCTCGGTTCTTAACAAAGAAGGGCTCAGATATAAAGACGAGTTCATAAGGCATAAAGTACTGGATTTAATCGGCGACTTATATCTTTCCGGTTACAGGATTAAAGGCAGGGTCGTTGCAAAAAAGACCGGTCACGATATAAATTCTAAGCTGGTAAAAAAGATAAGCGGTTTTTTAAACGACTCAAAACTAAAAGACGGGGTACAGGCGGAACAGGCCGCAGTTCCAAATGCAGTCGCAGCCCAGTTCGCGTAATAGCGGAGACGGCTCAACGCCATAATTAAATTAGTATATAAGCATATTCATATATTAGAATAAACCTAACTTTTATAATAAATTAATAATTTTTTAAAATATTTATTTATACTTGACAAGCTGACTTGATATATGATAAGTTTTATTAAAACTACTGCTATAGGGGGATGTTTCAAGTTTTTTAATTTTAAAAATTTAATTTAATATGGAGGTAAAGATGAAGAGAAAAATTTCATTGCTGGCATTGCTTACAGTTGCAATTGCCGGTTTTTTAACATTAACAACGGCTTCACCGTCGTTTGCCGCTTCGCAGGCAGCTAAAAACGGGGTTAGTTTTTCACTAAGCGGCCAGTACATCGGCAGG
This sequence comes from bacterium, assembly GCA_021828255.1. Taxonomy (GTDB): domain Bacteria; phylum SZUA-79; class SZUA-79; order Acidulodesulfobacterales; family Acidulodesulfobacteraceae; genus Acidulodesulfobacterium_A. The sequence goes on from JAKASB010000105.1 coordinate 1,643, forward strand.
TTATTCTGGGCGCAGAATCAATCCCAAGATTTTGTTGATGCTTCGGGTTTTCCCACAAGCAACAGCTTTCAGTCATTTACGCAGAGACTTAGGCTGAACGCTTCTGTAAATTATGGAGAGGCGGGCGGCGGTATGCCGCTTGCAAGCATCTTGACCCAGTTTGATTTGACCAACGATTATAACCCTACGGGTTTAGCTCCTAACGGTTATGGAACCAACGGTTGGAGTACCTTGGGTTATACCCCTGCGCCAACCGGTTTTAACCATGATTATAACACATTTGGTTTGCGTCAGGCTTATTTAAGGTTAGTAACGCCTGTAGGTATGTGGATGTTCGGGCGCATGCCCGTTAATTTTGGTATGGGTATTGCAGTTAATACTAATGCCGACGGCATCGGCGATTTCCTGCCGATAAAACAGGCTAACCTTGGCGTGTTTCTTGGCGTGTTGATTGGAAATGAAACTTCCGCTTATTCATCTTATGCCTCTACTCCTAGTAGTCAATTTCCTTCTATAGTTTATCCTGCTATAAGCCCGTATTATACCCATATTCAGATGGGCACAATACCGACTTTGGAGCTTATGACACTTAAGCCGATTAATCATACGACTTACAATTTATGGTTAACGGAGGCTCATTTGAATCAATTTGGAGCTTTTCCGGGTCCATATTATAATCCAACAACCGGCGCTTATAATGTAGCCGTTGATGAAAGCACTTATTATCCAACGGCAAATATTACTTTTGGAGGTATTTCGGCAAAGTATTCGAATGCGGGAACTAATTTAGCCGGCGAGTTTGATTATTTTAGAGGGCGTATAGTTTGTTCCAATGTAGCAATTTCTTTGGGAGCGTGTTCGGTAAATGGTTTGCCTGTCACACCTTCAGGTAGTAACGAATATGATGGGGTAAACTCTTACGACCTGTATTTAACTGGTTCAACGCTGCTTCATACCTCAATTCCCGTAACGGTCGGCGCTAAATTTGGTATCGGCTCGCCTATAAGTGCGGGACATTATAACTTTACATACTATTCAATGATTCAGAATACAAGAACCATATTCGGCGATGTAATCGGTTCGAATTGGCAGACAATTCAAATGGCTGCTCCGGGCAACGCCTACATTTATGGCATTCCAATGCAGTCAAACCTTGCAAACAAATGGGCTCTTATGGTAGATGCGACGGAACATTTTTCCGGAATGAACGATTTGCAGGAATCTATAATTTACGCCCAGTGGCTTAAAACAACCTTGACCCTGCCTGGTGCTACTTACTCGACCAGCATGTTTGCCGGCCACCATATCGGGACCGAGTTCGATGTCAACTTTACGCATCATTTTACCAAAACGCTTGCATGGCAGGCATGGGGCGGCTATGTATGGACGGGAAGCGGCGTGGACAGCTATGCTGCTAATGCTGATGGCAGCGTTCCATCCACAGCTACGCATAAAGATATTACGGCTCTCGGAACTGCCGTTATCTGGAACTTCTAAGATTTGCGCTGCAAAGTCGTTAGTTTAGTATAATAACTTGACAATAAACCCTCGAAGTTAACCGCTTCGGGGGTTTTTATTTTTACCGCCATTTAACTGAATTTTATTATTAATTAAAGGTGTCAGATTTATTTATTTTTAAAGTCCAAATGCTTCATTTTTATATCAATAAATACTTCGCACAGCTTAACATTGTCCGGAAAGATAGCTTTAAACTAAAATTAAAGAAAAAATATTGCAATTGTTTCCGAATTCCGATAATATGAAATCATACTTTAGAAGAGGAGATTAAATACGCTATATGAAACCGTTTACGGCAGAAATAAAATCCCGAGGACAACTGACCATACCTAAAAAGATAAGGGACGCGGGTTATCTTGACGAAGGGCAGGTTGTTTCAATTATTCCTGCGGGCGACGCTATTATAGTCACGCCTAAAAGGCTTGAATTAGATGAAGCGCGAAGGGAAATCAAAAAAATCATCAAAAGGTCGGGGCTTTCCGTTGAAGAATTAATGAAAGGGCTTAAAAACGAAAGGGCAAAACTCTATAAAGAACTGTATGGGTGAACTACCCCTCAATAAATTGCAGGGGCTTCCTGTTTCGTCGTATGACGGCTATATCCG
>JAKASB010000019.1:0-4771 GCA_021828255.1 bacterium
AATCCCGATTTAGAAACTTATATATATGGATTGCCGGAATTACTTAATAATGTCATTGCGAGCGCACTATTTTGTCATTGCGAGCATATCTTTAGCTGCGTTTATAAAACCAACGGTTTTATGCAGGCAAAGATGGGACGAAGTCCAGCGCAGCTACAGAAAAAGGTGTCAGATTTATTTATTTTGGACGATAACTCAGGTATACACGCAGAGGTATATACGAAATAAAATAAATAAATCTGACACCTTTTTCGTATAGACACCTTTTTCGTATAATGTCATTGCGAGCGCAGCTAAAGATATGCTCGCAATGACGGGATCAATAACGGGATATTGGAATTTATTAAATAGTTTCTAAGTCGGGATTTGGGTAAATTTATAGCGCCCCTTTTGTGAATAAAACGGCGGGGATGGTCTTCAAAAGGATTATCAAGTCTAATTTTAATGACCAGCCGTCGATATATTTGAGGTCAAGCTCTACTCTGTCGTCGAAACTGAGTCTGCTTCTTCCGCTTATCTGCCATAAGCATGTAATACCCGGTTTCATAGATATTCTACGCCTCTGTCTTATTGAATATTTTTCAACTTCGTCCGGCATAGGCGGACGGGGTCCGACCATGCTCATATCACCCCTTAAAACATTGTAAAACTGAGGAATTTCATCCATGCTGGTTTTCCTTAAAACCCTGCCTATCTTCGTAATTCTCGGGTCGTTTTTAAGTTTTATTTCGATGCCGTCTTTACTGTATTCTTTTATTAGTTCATCCCTTAATTCATCACTTCCTGTGTACATCGTCCTGAACTTATAAAAAGTAAAAATCCTGCCATTTTTGCCTATTCTTTTGCTCTTGTATAAAACGCTTCCTTTGGAAGTAAGTTTAATTAATATTCCTATGACTAACGCCGGTATAAAAAATATTATCATTGCGAGGACGGAACCTGCTATGTCTATAAGTCTTTTTACAAAAAGCCTTATATCGTCTTCAGGGGCGGTATAAAATGAAATAACCGGACGCTCGCCCATTTTTTCGAATGAAACTTTTGAATACTTAAACGGTATAAAGTTAGTAGATATTTTTACCGCGATGCCTTTTTCTTCTAAAAGGAGGGTGGCATCTTTAATATCTGCTATTTCTTCCCCTTTAACGTCGAATATTACCTCGTCCACCGGATTATTTAATACAAAATCGATAAGACCGCTTATATCTTTTTTATTTATTTCCTTAACCAATTTTATACCGAGATATTCCTGCGATGCAATAATTTCCCTGAAATTTATGCCTGTGCCTGAATTTTCCGCTTCGTCTCCGCTTACCAGAAGAATATTTCTGATTGAATAACCGCGCCTTTTCAAACCTATTACGAGCTTTCTTCCTATGTAATCCGCAAAAACGAGAAATAAAAATGAATAAACCGCAAAATATCCTATAAAAAGCCTCGAGATATAAGTTATCTTAAGCATAAACAAGATTGCATATATTAAAAATATGGAAATAGCGGTAATCTCTAAAAGCTTCAAAATATCGGATTTAAAATCCTTTATATTTAAATTTAAATACATTCTAAAGATAAAAAGCAGAAAATAAAAAACGACGCAGGCTGGAATCAAAAGCCAGAGGTAATAAGTTACGGAATACAGTTTGTAGCCTATAATTAAAGGGCTGAACGTATTATACGTAACAAAAGCCAGAAAAAAACTTCCCAAAACGAAAATAACGGATAAAATATAAAGATACTGCGCTAGTATTTTACTTCTATGATACAGCATATTCTTTAATTTTCAAAATTTTTATATTTTTTCTTTTAGTCCAACATCCGGCAGTGAATTTGCAGCGGCAAATAAAGCCAAGAAAAAAAGCCATAGATTGGTCAGTTCGTTGTTAGACATATTAGCAACGCCTGCAAAAGAACCGTAAAAAATTATGCTTGTTCCCAAAGTTATTGCGGCTATTTTTCGTTTAAATTTATCGCCGCTGCCGGCAAAAAGATTATACGGCTTTTTTAACGCAAGAAAAAAAAGCCATATAAGCGCAATAAAGCTGAATATCCCTGTTTCCGCAAGCGTCTGCATATAACCGTTTTCCGGCCAGTTATCATATAAATCGTAAAGTTTTTTTCCAGTTTTTGGATTATAATACCATGGAAATCTGACTCCTTTGTGTTCGTCAAAATATTTTGAAAATGCGCCTACTCCAACGCCGGTCAAAGGATATCTTTTAAAAACAGTCCATGCGGATTCTATCAAAGCTATATGGCTTTCTATGTCGCCGTGATTTTTAAGCTCAAGCCTGTAGATTTTTGGATTAAACATAGAAAAAATTCTGCTTTTGAATGTTTTTGAAACGGAAAAAATTCCGATATTCAATACAAAAAGCAAAACCAATGCCGCAAAAAAAAGCTTTTTGGATTTTAAATACATCAAGACAAAAATTGCCGGTATAATCCCGAGCCATGCCGACCTTGCTTTAGCAAACACTATATCAAAAAATCCTAAAAGCAGGATAATCCCAAAAAAAGCGCCGGACAGGGCATTCGGAATTATCTTATTCAAAGATGCAGATTTTTCATCCCGGCTTTTAAAATTCAGCAAATAATAAGCTATAATTACAATTAAGCCGTAAGAAACCTGCACCGGAAAACCGACCCAGTTGCCTATAAGTCCCGTCAATCTGTTGGATGAATGCAAGGCATTGATAAAAATCCCCTGAAAAAACCCGTAAATTATCGCAATGCATATAGCAAACGTAAAAGTATAAACCATAAAATTTATTCTTTTTCCGGTGTTTAACAACCCTACCGCCGCAAAAAAGAAAAGAACGAAATAAACTATCTCGCCTCCTTCGTTAAAACTATTCCGAATGCTGTATGTCCAGACAAACGAAGCTATAACTATGGCGGTATATATTAGAAGAGGGGCATTAAATCCTGTTTTCGGAACGGAAATATCGCGTTTGGCAATTTTATACGCAATAAAAAATATAACGGCTGTTACCATTCCGAAAATAGCAAATCCGTCTTTAACCGGTATAAAAAGCGCAAATAAAAATATTCCGAAAAGACCTGCCTTTTCAAAAAAGCCGCTTAATTCAGGCTTTTTAACGGCAAGCGCAATGAGAACAACGGTAGAAAGTATTATAAATAAGATTTTAACTAAAAGCAGAAGGTTCAATCTAATTTACCCGTTTTGCATCATAAATCCCGGTTTATAAATTATTTTATAATATTGTAATAAAGACTTTCATAAACCCTCGCGGAATCGTCCCATCCGAAGTGTTTATTGGCAGAGTTAATAACAAGATTATGCCATTTACCTTCGCCTTCTATGTAATAATTATACAATTCGTTCAACGCCCATGCAATACCATTAGAATTTGTATACTTAATGAGAATACCCGACGGATTTTTTACGCCGGAATTCATAATATCCGAAACGGTATCGTGAAGGCCTCCCGTATCTGCCGCCGCAATGACACAACCGTATCTCATAGCTATCATCTGTGATAGACCGCACGGCTCGAACTTTGAAGGCATTACAAAAATGTCCGCCGCCGCATATATTTTATGGGATAACGCTTCATCGTAACTGCCTGTCCGCGTATAAACCTTATCTCCATACATTTTGGAAAGATAATTTGCTTTTCCTTCTATATAGTCCTTGCCGCTTCCAAGAATAACAACCTGAAAAGGAAAATCTTTCCAGTTAAGAATCGAATCCAAAAATTCGTTTATGCCTTTTTCTTCGGTTAATCTGCTTACTATGCCTATGAGAGGAAAAACGTTCCCTTTATTATCGGTCTTTACCGGCAGGGAAATACCTGCAAAAAGAGCTTTTTTATTTTTAAATTTAAAATCTTTCCATTCGTTATAATCTTTAAGTTTATATTTATCCTCTTTCAAATTCAAATTATAGCTTATAAGCCTGTCGGTTTTCGGATTCCAGTAATCTAAATCTATTCCGTTAAGTATTCCTTTCAGCTTACCGTTATCCTGAAGACCTTTTAACTCCCCGTCAAGTCCAAATCCGAATCCGGAAGTGGTAATTTCACTTGCATATGTAGGACTTACGGTCGTAACGACGTCCGACAGTTTCATTCCGCCCTTTAAGCTGTTAAACGTTCCAAAATGTTCATATGTCGAGGAAGAATTGTATTTAAAATCCAAACCGGTATCGTAAAAATCGTCTATATTATAAACACCCTGATATCCGAGGTTATGAATAGTGAAAACTATAGCCGGTCTTAATCCTTTTGCGTTTATCTGCCTGCTTAATTTGGCGTTTAATATGCCTTCCGCTTCACCGTCTATCCGAACTTTTTTATCTCCGAAGGTCTGCCTTATGACCGCAGGAACTAAGCCTCCCGACCAGTCATGCGTATGGACTATCAGCGGAATCCCCAAAATCTTCATCGCATATGCCGTCCCATGGGCAAGCATCGCATACCGCCACAGATTGTCTTTATAGGCGCAAACCCCGCCGTGAGAACCGTAAACGTCTTCCCTGTTAAAAAAATGATTCTGCTCTACCAATACAACCGGAATATCGCCCATTGCAAATCCTGTTTTAATTCCGAATTCAAAAGGAATCTCCCCAAAATTTACTTTACCCGCAGGATAAACTTCCTTTATGTCTATAAGATTTTTCGGAATTATATTTTTATAATAAGGAATAACGACTCTAACGTTTATACCTGCTTTAGACAGCACTTTAGGCAAACTGCCCATGACATCGCCCAGACCTCCTGCTTTAACTAACGGCGCCATTTCCGCCCCC
>JAKASB010000019.1:4871-17053 GCA_021828255.1 bacterium
AATTATATTTTTATAATAAGGAATAACGACTCTAACGTTTATACCTGCTTTAGACAGCACTTTAGGCAAACTGCCCATGACATCGCCCAGACCTCCTGCTTTAACTAACGGCGCCATTTCCGCCCCCGCAAACCATATCTCGTTATTAAACTCGCTCATTTTTCCTAACCGTTTTGTTTGAATTTATATTTGTATAACCTGCATAAAATTACTCCGAGATTGCTTCGTCGTCTTCCCATCTTTACCGGCATAAAAGCCGTTGGCTTTTATTAACCGCCGGTAAAGATATCTCGCAATGACTGTTATTGTCATTGCGAGCGCGGCGAAGCAATCCTGTTTTATGAAACAGATGCTTTTTCTATATCTATAGTTATTATACTACTAAAATCCTCTTCCTGCGTTAAATTAAAGCTGTATTTAAGTTCTACGCCCTGAAAAATCCTCTCGTATCCGCTTTCCGAAAGAGAAAGAGTAGTTACCGGCTTAAAAATTATATTATATTTTTTTAAAAATTTTGTTACCGTTCGTTCTTTTAAATTTATTTTGGCGCCCCAGAATGAATCTTTTAAATATATAAAGTTGCCTGTTCCGGTTTGTATTTCTTTTTTGATATGATTATTTAGTCCCTTTATATCTCCGGCAATATCGATATTTACTGCATAACCGTCCCCGCCAGGAAACGCAAATCTATAAATAATATCCAAGTTTCCGGCAGCTTTTGTCTTGGAATCTATAAAAAATTCCAGAGATTTACCTATGATTATCTTTAAATTTACAAATACTTCTTCACCGGCGTCCTGAATTTTATCGCCGTCATCGTTTTTACAGCCGTCTTTAACGCCTGATTCCAAATTTTCTTTTAAAAACCCGCAAGTTTTAAGCTCAATACTGCTTTTATCTTTATCTTCTTCTATAAATTTTTCTATAAATTCATCTTTAAAATAAACCTTTCTGCCGTTAAATAAAATTTCGAAAGAGGGAAGAATATCGGGATATATTATAAAATCCTTATCAGATAAATCTGAAGGATATTTTGCCTTTTTATCATGGATGGTCCTCGGCAGATTATCGCCGCTATCGCCGCCGTTGTCGCCGTCTTTAGAACCACCGTTTATTTCTCCTTCGGCGGTTTTTTTGAAATTATCTTCTTTTAGCTTTAAAATATCGTACTCATTATGGAGGCAAAATACATCTCCGAGTGAATTAATTAAATCTTCTTTTATATAATCTAAGGCTATAAAAGAACCTGCAGACGGCTTGTATATGATTAGCCAATAATTATTAGAAAGTTGGATTTCCTTTTCTCCATCCGAGTCAAAATCATAATATTCCTTTTCAACCGCTTCCTTAATTGCGTCCTTATAGAGCCTGTATGATGATATAAGGGCAGTATGTATCCCTCTTCTTAAATGTGGTAGATAAATGCCGCCAAACACGCCATGCCAGTAAGCATCGTTAGCCTGAGATTTTAAAAGTTCGTTTAGCGCCTCTTTAAGATATTTATGGTAGGTTTTGACCGAATAATTTATTTTATAGCTTAAATTAAGCATCCTCTTATGATGAAGATTTGCCTCGGGATAGCGGGTTAAAAAATTATGCCAAATGCCGCCGCCTAAAGAAGCGGAAGGATTTTGAGCCTTGATTTCTTCATAGCCGTGCCTTTGCCGGACTGAAAGAGTCCATTCGCCCATTTCCCTATAGCTCGACATCGGCAGGTATACCGGAACTCTCGCCGCCGGAGTATTCGCGCTACTATTTAAAATACTAGACGGAAGTTCAAAATTTATCCAAGAATAATTATTATTATAGTTTGCTTCGTTAATAAAATTCTTAAGCCATCCTTTATTTCCGTCTTTACCGTAAACCCATTCATAAGTATCCGGCCATCCCCCCATTTTTTCGCCGTCGTCGAACATAACGGAGAGCTTGGAACATCTGCCGTTTAAATATAATATTTCATTTAAAGATTCATCGGGTTCGGCAAAAGGAATCTTGTATCTTAATCTTTCGTGTATAGGGAAAATGTCCAGATACTGTCCGCCATATTCTGTTGTGAAAATATTATCTATATCCTCTTCGGATATTCCCGCCTGAAAAAATTGAAAATCGTCTAAAAAAGCATAATTTAATCCGGCTTCTTTTAAATCTTTTATTATATCGGGCTGCCATATTCTTTCTGTTATCCATGCTCCCAACGGATATTTTCCAAAAAGTCTTTTTAAAGCCGCGCTTAGCATTTCAAGTTGTCTTAATCTATCGTTACCGGGAATAGATGCAAGTATAGGCTCGTAATAACCTCCCCCGATAATCTCTATCCCGCCCTTTTCAACCCCTTCCGAAATGATTTTGATTAATCCGGGGTCGTTCTCCTCCCACCATTCGAGAAGAACTCCGGAAACATGCAGACAAAACTTTACGTTAAGCGCGGCAAGAGTCCTTATAAGCGGACTGTAAGATTTTACATGTACTTCTTTAAAAACAAAATCAAAATTTCCGACGGGCTGGTGACAGTGAAAACCTAAAATAAGTTTAACCATGCTCATGACCTCTTTTCATCATTCCGCCCATTTCCGCTATAATATTTTTAGCGGAAGATAAAGATTCGAATAATTGTTCGGGGATTGGCATGCCTGCCGTTAAATAAATATTTTTTAAAAAATTCCTGAAAATCTGTTCCATAGAAGATTGCGAAAAGAGCGGGCTGTCATGTCCAAGCCACCAGAACCAGTCGGAACCTTCCGCCGCCATAAGATTTTTTAGAGCAGTTTTTATATCATTTTCTCCAATTTTTTCGCTTTTAATAGAATCCGACAATGCGTTTTTAGCCTCGTTCAGCAATGCCCACGCTTTATTTTTCTGCTCTTCCCCTACCCACATTCTCAAATTTCCGTTTACCCATGAACCAGGCATAATATAATCAAGTTTAATACAGCCGTCGGCATCGTGCATGCCTGCAACTTCATTTAACAACAAGGGATTTATTTTAATCGACGAAGAGATTAAAGAATATAAATCGTTTAAAAAATAGAAGCCGTTTTCGTAATAATATTCCCATGCGTTCTCGCCGTCCAGTATAATAGAAACTACGGCGTCTTTATCGAAATCGTCGATAGAATTAAGTTTATCCGTAAAATTGTTAGCCGCATCGTCTCCCCGCCATTTTGCATAAGTAAAGCCTATTAAATCCGAAAGCCCGGAATCTCTGAAAATTATTTTAAGACCGGTATTTTTCCATTTGTAAACCCTGTATAGAGGTATGATATTTTTACCTTGCATAAATGCGGGTTTATGGGCATCTACGCCTGTAGACAAGGATAGAAGTTCTTCTCCGCCGGCGCAGATATTTATACCGTATTCGTTGATAAGGTCGAGGGTTTCCGAAGAAAGCGCTCCCTCGGAAGGCCATAACGCCCTGATTTTATCCTTGCCCTTGCCGTATAGATAATATTCGTTCAAAGAATCTAAATGCCTTTTTGCGCTTTCCATTCCGCCGCTATATTTCTCGATGTAAACGGGTTCGTAGGCTATGCCCGTCATCTGCGCCGCTATCCCTCCGCAATGGACGTCTAAAAGAAGCGGCATTATAGGATGATAATGCGGGGAAAACGTAACTTCGTATTCCCCTCTTTTTTTCTCGTTTAACTCTTTAAGTCTGCCCTTTTCTAGCATATCCGGATACTCCGGAAAGGAAACTGGAGACGGGTCGCTTTTAATGCCCGGAAAACCGTACAGCGAAAGACCGTATTTCATCCATTCTAAAAGCCTTTTAAGAAGCAGCCTTCTGTCGCCTTCCGTAAAATTAGACCCTTTTCTGATAAAATAATTAATGAGAGAATCATATTTTTTCATCCATTCGCCGCACCAGGAAAGATGAAACCAGACGCAGAAATCGAAATAAAAAGTATCGTTTAAGTAATGACGACTGACGTCGGAAGAAGCAAGGTCATAGAGAATTTTGTAATCGTCGAATCTCGAAACCATCTGCTCATAGTTTGCCCACTTGTAATGGTCAGATATCCATAGTCTTATATCTTTATCATTATCATTATGGTCCAATGTTTTAAGAAGCAGCGGTCTTAAAAAGCGGTCGGGTAAAATATTTACGGCTATATCCCTGTTTTTTTCGGCGAGAGCCTTTTCTATGCGGTAATTATAATCCTGCCACTGGTCTATTAAAACGGGGGTAATGTTTATGTTGGCTTTCATGCCGGGACATGCCATAATGTTCAGAGGCATATCAATATAATCTTTTATTGCGTGAAGATAAACCCATGGAAGCATAAACTCGCCGTTCTTATCCCTGTAGTCGGGCTGATGCATATGCCACCACAATACCAAATTCATCTAATTTATATTCCCTTTGTAAAATCTAACATACATTTTTTCCGTACAAATCTTTTGCATTTAAGTGTGGAAATAAATTATCTTTATTGGATATAACTTCAATCCAGTCTTTATCTAAAGGTTCTTCGCCTATTGACATTAAGATGCATCTTTTTGCCCTTACCATATGAGCTTTAACCCTTCTTTCCGCATAACTTACCGCCTGTCCGGTCGTAAGCATAAACGGCCAATCGCTCGATTGGGCTAAAATAAGTTCTCTTGCCGCCTGATTTAAAACTTCGGGATATTTTACACGATTATAGCCGTTTTTGCAAATATCTATTAATTTTATGGACAAATCGGATAAAAAAGGCTGTATTAAGTCGTTTTTCCCGTTAAGCCATACTTCCGCATATCCGCCTCCTCCCCATGACGACGTGGCGGGTTGTGCGATAAATACTCCGTTTTTAGCGTTATTTTTGTTTATTTCCTCAAGAATGTCCGGGGAAAAAACAGAATATTCGTTGTCGTATTTTTTTAATAAACCGTTAAGTTTATAAATAGTCTTATCCGCAATATCGATTGCTTTTACAGGTTTCACAAAATTATTTTCGTTCATTCTCCTGAAAACGGCTTCAAGCCACCATGGTCCTTCAAACCACCAGTGACCGAACAGTTCCGCATCGTACATAGACACCACGACCGGTTCGTCCATAAACTCTTTTAAATATTCCGTCTGAAGTTCCCTGTGATAAACAAACTGCGCTCCGTGCTCATAAGCCTGACGTTTAGCGGCAGACGGTCTATAGGCCTCTTTATAATTACCCTGACCGGTAATGGCGTAATACTTAAGCCCCGTAAACGTCTTAAGACTTCCGTGCCTTAGAGGGGTAAGATGGGGCAAGTCTAAATCAAAACCGACATCCCTGTAAAATTCTCTGTAAACGGGAGTCCCCGGATACCCTTCCTTTGACGACCAGACCTGTCTTGAACTCTCAGGGTCCCTGCCAAACATTACCACGTTAAAAGGTGTTACGATAGGAGAAAAACATCCGTTAACGGGATTTGGATTTGCCATATCGATGCCGTGCTGATCTAAAAAAGTATAATAAATTCCATATTTATTGAGGATTGCATCGAACCCTTCGGTATAACCGCATTCCGGAAGCCAGATACCTTTAGGAGTAATACCGAGAATATCTTTGTGCGTTTGTATCCCGACTTCTATCTGCGCCGCTATAGCCTCAGGCTCTCCGACCATAGAAATTAAAAAAGCATGGGTAGCCGCCGACGTTATTATGTCTAACCGTCCTTTGTTGAAATGTTTTAAAAATTCGCCGATAAGATATTTCCCGCCGCCGCTTTTAATTTTTTCATACCAGTTTTTATACCTCTGCCTGTAAAATAAAGTAACGGGATGAAATTCGGAGTCTCCTTCCGTCCTGAAAGCCTCTTCGTCTAATACTTTAAGTCTTGCCATTATATAATCCTTCAGACGTTCGGACAACAAATCGTCGTTCATCATACTTAAAAGAGTCGGCGTTAAAGATATGGTCAGATTAAAATCCACATTATCGTTTTCAAGGTTATCGCAAGATTCGAGAATCGGAAGATATGTTTCGGTAACCGCCTCAAAATACCATTCCTCTTCTAAATATTTAGAACTTTCGGGATGTCTTACAAAAGGAAGATGAAAATGTAAAACGGGCAGCCACTTGCCCGCAGCGTTATTTTTATCATACATAACAATCTCCTTTTACTTTGATATTATATTGATGTAAATGAAAATGCGCTTGAATATAAAATTATTGTTGCATCAAGGCTTCCGCAATCCAGCTCCGGATGCGGAGAAACCGGCTCCGGATGCAGAAAAACCCGCACCCGAACTTGTAATATTAACTGGAAGCCGCATGCCGCCCGGTATGCTTTCAGTAGCCCCTATAAGAACCGTGCCTTTCTCTATATTCCTTTCCAACTTTAGTTTCGGCAGTTTTTGTAATAAGCAAGTAGGGGGCCAGACCGGACTTCTTGCAATAAAAATAAAGTCTCCTTTTTCCGTTAGATATCCGATCTCTACCCAAGTCTGCGATAGTTCTAATCCTTCGGGAAAAATAATATACCTGCTTCCTAACTGACCGTCTAGAACTTCGTACCACAGCATATCCGCGTCTCCATAAACCCTCAGTATCGGTTTTGAACTTTCGGCTTTTGGTTTTTTCCTAAATCTCCAGACAACCTGTCTGACGTTCGGCTTTTGAAAATAAATCCTTACCAAACTCTCGCCGCTTATCTCAACGGGCTCCCCGGTTTCAAGCAACGGAATATTCTCGGCAGGACTGAGAAGACTCCAATTTAAAGAAATTAAACCTATTTGCTCGCTTATATTCTTTCCCTGCTCTACGTGTTCTGTTTCGCATATTTCCGGAATTTCGCCGGCTAAAACCCCTGGTTCCGAAACTTTCGGTTCAGGTTCAAGTTTTTCTGCATACCCCGTTGTAACCAATAAATCCAATTCCATTTTTTTACCTCCTTCCCCTGCTTTTTCTTTTGCGCCTTTTCCTTTTACCTGCTTAATTTTAACTTCGGCGGCGATTTTAGGTTCCGGAACATTCGGCTGTTTCACTGTTTTTACGGTAGATTTCTCTTTCATAAGCGTTACCATTTTTTTTAACCGCTTTTCCCTTTCCCTTGCCGCAGGTTTCTTTTCGGTTAAAACGGCTTCAGCAATTTTGCTAACTTTTCTAATATTAGGCGCTTTTATAAATTCGCTTTTTATAAGCCTATGCGTATCGAAATTATAATTAAAAATTTCGAAATCGAAAAAATGTGGCTTATGCCCTTTCGCTTTAGCTTCGCTTTTTAAATCAATTAAACTATAATTTACTATATCGATTCCTAAATTTTCTTCAATCCGCTCAAAAAATAGATCTCCAAAATTTATAAGTTCTTCAATCTCTTTAAAGGTTAAATCTGTTTCGTCAGGAAACAAAATACAGCCGTTAAATACGGGGATAAATAAGCTGGAAAGCTGTCTTCGGTTAAATTTTAAGCTGTCTTCTGCCGCTTTTTTTTCTAATTTTTCGATAAGTTTGTTTTTCTTTTTTTCGTCCGGATTTTTTGAATAAATAATCTTATTGGCTTTAGATTTAGTTTCGAGTATTATTTGGGGGTCAAAAATAACGGTAATTTGGAAATAGTCTTTCATTTCGGTTACCTCGTTAAATAAATTAAATAAAAAAATAGGAATTAAGGAATAATTTTAAAATGTATAAAACTTATTGTTTTAATAATATCATAAAAATTTACTTTTTTCTAATTTTTCTATAAAAAAAATTTATTCAAAAAAAATATTGTCTAACAGCCTTATTCCCTTAAATCTAACAGCCGCCAGCAAAATATCCCCCTGTTCGACCCATTGTTTTTCAGCGTTCAGCCCCTTATCCATAATTTTCGCATAATCTATTCCGAATCCGCTCTCAATCAATTCTTTTATAACAAAAGAGGTTAGCTTTTCTCCGGATTTTTCTCCGGATTTGAATAAATCAGCGGTATTTTTTAACGCCTTATAAAAGGCGCAGGCAGCTTTTTTATCGCCTTCGTTAAAATAAGAATTTCTCGAACTAATTGCAAGCCTGCATTTCTCCCTTACCGTTTTTACCGGAATAATTTTAACGTCCAAAAAATAATCTTCCGCCATTTTTTTAATCAGGACATACTGCTGATAGTCTTTCAGCCCAAAAAAAGCAAAGTCTGGAGCTACTATGCAAAACAGCTTCATAACTATAGTAAGAACGCCTTGAAAATGCTCCGGTCTGAAAATACCTTCAAGCTGTCCGGAATATTTAGGATCGGTTAAGAATGTTTCGGTATTTTTAACGATATCGTTAGGCGGGTAAAAAAGACAAGTCGTATTTATATCCGATAATATTTTGACATCGCTTTCCAAGTCCCTCGGATAATTATTAAAATCCTCATTAGGCGCAAATTGCATCGGATTGACGAATATGGAAACGACGGCTTCGCCGTATTTTTTAGCTTCTTCGACAAGTTTTATATGACCGGCATGAAGTTTACCCATAGTCGGAACAAAAGAAACCTTCTTCGACGATTTCTTTAAATCCTGCGAAACTCTTTTCATCTCTGCTATACCGGTTACGGTTTTCATTATCTGCCGCCCGCCCCATTTACATTATAAACGATATTACCCCCGACCACAACGCTTATTATATCTGTTTTCTTAAACGAGATAACGGCATCGTAGATATTGTCCCCGTTTAAAATCCTGTTTTCGTCTATTTTAAAAACCGTAAAATCAGCATACGAACCGGGTTTAAGAGTACCGGTAACTCCGCCTATAGAAAGCGCCCTTGCGCCGCCTTCGGTCGCCATATAAAACAGGTCTTTGGATTTAACTCCGGGATGGATTTTTTTTGCGTACCGAAGTTCATCTAAAAGATTCAACGATTTATTCGAAAAAAGGCTGTCGGTCCCCAAAGAAACGGAAATCCCTTTTTCAAGAATTTTTTTCAAAGGGAGTTTTTTCGAATTAAAAAAAGCGTTGCTTCTAGGACAGTGAATAATATCCGCTCCCGTTTCTTTTATTATATCCAAGTCTTTCCTGCTTATCTCGTTTGCATGTATTAAAGACACGCTTTTATCCAAAATTTTTAAGTAATAAAGATAAGAAATAGGCGACGAAAAGGGTACGGAAGGGGTTGAAAATTTTGAAAGCGTAAACACCGGCAAAAGGTTTTCGGCGATATCCCCGCCCTTTCCCGATATAAATGCCGTTTCCGAGGCATGTTCAGAAACGTGGACCGCAGTTTTAAGCCTTAACTTACCGCTTATTTCTTTTATTTCTTTAAATAAATTTTCGGATACCGAATATATTGAATGAGGAGAAATTCCGAGTGAAAAATATTTTTTTGTTTCTTTAAAGAGAGCCTCATTATTTTTTAAAAAATTTTTAAATTCCAGGGTTCTTTGAACCGCATAAGAAGGGTCAAGCCCTTTTAATTCTATGAACCCTTTGACTCTCGGAACCAATTTAGTGCGCCGTGCTATATCCCTTAAATCGTAAAAAGAAGCAGGCTCGATAATATCGCCTATCGAGGTGGTTCCGCTTTCGATGAACTCTTTAAACGCTTTGAGCCTTAAATTTATTATTCCTTTAGAATCTAAAGATAAAGATTTCCGTTTTTCTCTGAGTGATAAAACCCACTTAGAAAAAATCCGCGGAGTTTCATTATCCGGTTTAAAAGTGAGGTCGGTGTGAGTATGCGCATTTATAAATCCTGGAATTATTATGGTTTTAAAACGGGGAGCAGTTGAATTTTTCTTTTTTTCTATACTATTTCTATTTCTTTCTAACGATAAAATATTGCCGGTTCTTTCATCGACCGTCAGCTCCCCGTTTAATATAAAAGCCGGAAGAGAGAGCGAAGAATACGCCGAAGTTAATATATAATCTGCAGAATATTTTTTCATTAAAAATCTATTTTATTTAACTATATCAATATCAACCGTCGACGGCATGATTTTTGTCATCCACATAAACCAATGCGGGTTTGAAGCCGTTCAACTCTTTTTCATCATAAATCCCGAACGTGGCGATAATTATTATATCCCCTATCTGCACTAACCGCGAAGCCGCCCCGTTAATTATTATGTCTCCCGAGTGTTTGACCGCCGGAATAGCGTATGTCTCGAATCTGGCGCCGTTGTTTATATCCCATATGCTGATCTTTTCGTAGGGAATGATACGCGCCTGCTCCATCAGCTCTTCGTCTATGGAGATAGAACCTTCGTATTTTAGATTCGCATCCGTTATTTTTACTCTGTGTATTTTAGATTTCAGCAAAATTTTTTGCATTATTTTTTTTCATCCCTTTTTCCAAAAGGCAGTGATATAAAGGTAAAGGTTTTGCTTTCAAAACCGCCCGTCTCCCCGCCGCCTTTGTATGTAAAGGCTCCGGAAAATTTATTCTTAATATATTTGAATATGCTATATACTAAATAATAATTTAAATAAGGTATTAAAAACAATACGGCAATAAAATCGGTAACGAATCCGGGTATAAAAAATAAAATCCCCGCTATAAAAAAAGCGGCAGACTTAACTAAATTTTTACTCGGAGAATTGCCGTTGTAATAATCCGTAACCGCATTTTGAAATGAGGCGCCTTTAATCCGCTTTGCTATAGTGTATCCGATAATGCTGAAAGCAATTAACAAAAAAACCGCGGGCAAAAAACCTATTCTTAAGGAAACCTCTATAAATACGTATATTTCAACAAAAAGATATATCAAGCCGGCAAAAAACGCTTTGCCTAAAAAATTCATAATGATATATTATATCATATATTAATCGTTTTTTGCAAAACAGGCATTATCCTTGCAGATTTCCATAATATCTTTTTCGACTTCTTTTTGAATTTTAACGCGTACCTCTCCTTCCGGTTTTTCTTTGAATTTCATTTTTTCGTAACAGTCCGCAATATAATCTATTTTTTTATTTATAATTTCCAAATAATAATTTTTAGGTATTTTTTTATCGTTTATGCCGGATAAATAATTTTCAAATTCTTTATAAACCGGGTTTTGCTTGACCTTAAAAGAAAACTCTCCCGTATTTATATAATTTTCAAGCAAAAAAGCGATACGGAGAGAATTTATAGCCTCTTTAATATCATATCCATAAGATTCCTTATACTTTAAAGTATTAGACGTATAAAGCCCTTTTTCGACGTTTAATTTCTTATTTTTTACTATTCCTATCATTGCACCCGAGTTTCTTTTAAAATTAAGGGTGATAAAATTTTTTACTTTTTCTATTAATTTGAGGTTAAAATCATTTAAACCTGCGGTATTAACCCCGAATACGGTATTACAGATAAGAGGTTCGATAAATTTTACATTGCCGTTCATCACGTGCTTAAAATATTCATGAAAAGGCGTTATAAAATAATCATAATTCTTTTCTATAACCGACGACCTTGTAAACCGGTGGGTGTAAAAATTTTCAAAGTTGGGATAATAAACTATAAAAAAATCATAATCACTTTTGTCTGTTTCAAGATTATAATTCATTGACCCATAAAAACAGACAAAAGCAATATTTAGACTTAAAGCCTCATTTTTTATAATATTTTCAAAAACCGGCGATTTTGTAAATACATCAAAGCCTTTAAAACTCATCTATCTATTTTATCTTCTGTTTACCTTCTGGGACTGGCAAGGTATTTTTTTAATTTAATTTTTGCCCACTTTATATTAGGATTATATTTTAATGCCTTCTTAAGACTGACTATCCCCAGAGAAGGAAAGCCTAATTTATATAAAGCGACTCCCATATGCGCCCATGCCAGAGCAAAATGCGGCTTAATAAGGATGGCTTTTTGAAAATGCTGGACCGCAGTATAGTAATAGCCTCCTTTCATGGCTCCCATAGCTTTATTATACTGAAATTTAGCGCTGTGAATATTGACTATAACATGCGCCTTAACAGGCATTTTAGCCGCAAAAGAATTTTTTGAAAATACGACTAAAGATAATATTAGGATTAGAGTCAACCACAAAACGATGCTTTTTTTCATTTTTTAAGCCCCCCGTTTTTATTTAGATTAATTTTTATTTAGATTAAATTGAAATTAATTTTATCGTTAATTTTATCATATAAAAAGCCATAATTCCACCGGATTAATAATCCCGGGCAATTTTTTTATAAGTCAAGCCCATTTTAAAGATTTAGCCGCCGCTTTTTGCCATTTTGCATAGTTTTCGTTTCTAGTTTTGTCGTCCATCGAAGGATTATAAATCTTTTCTATTTTTTTAATGCCGTGAAATTCGGAGGCGGTCCA
>JAKASB010000019.1:17153-21540 GCA_021828255.1 bacterium
CCCATTTTAAAGATTTAGCCGCCGCTTTTTGCCATTTTGCATAGTTTTCGTTTCTAGTTTTGTCGTCCATCGAAGGATTATAAATCTTTTCTATTTTTTTAATGCCGTGAAATTCGGAGGCGGTCCAGAAGCCGACGGTAACGGCACTAAGCCCAGCTATCCCGAAAGCCGTCATTTCCGTAAAGCCGGCTTTCTCAACCGTCATATTTAAAATATCGGATTGAAACTGCATTAAAAAATCGTTCTCGCTTGCCTTGCCGTCAACCCTTAATTTATATTTAGGTAAATCAAATCCGCTTTTTAAAGTATTTTCAAATTCTATAACGACGTCCTTGGTCTGATAGGCTAAAGATTCTAAAGCCGCCCTTATTATATGTTTTTTGGTCGTAGCGCCCGTTAATCCGATGATAAGCCCTCTTGCGTCCGGGTCCCAGAACGGAGCGCCGAGACCCGATAAAGCCGGGACAAAATATACCCCGTCGTTAGAAATAATGCTTTTTGCCGCATCGGAAGATTCCTGCACGGAATTTATGATGCCTAAATTATCTTTAATGAAATGCATAATTTTTCCGCCGGTAAAAATACTGCCTTCCAGTGCATAATATGCTTCTCCGTTTAATTTCCATGCTACGGTAGCAACTAATTTATTTGAGGCGTAAATCCTGTTCCCGGTCTCTACCATTGCAAAAAGTCCCGTTCCGTAAGTATTTTTTATTATGCCCTTTTCAAAGCCGGCGTGGGCAAAAAGAGATGCCTGCTGGTCGCCTAATATTCCGGTTATCTGAACTGATTTACCGGTTATCTCTTTTTTTGTATATCCAAAATTATGATTGCTGTCATAAACTTGGGGAAGCATAGCTTCTTCGACATCAAAAATTTTAAGAAGGTCTTCGTCGTATTTTAAGGTATTTATATTATACAAAAGGGTTCTGGATGCGTTAGAAGCGTCGGTAGCATGAACAATGCCCCCGGTCAGATTCCATAAAATCCAGCTGTCCACGGTTCCAAAAGCCAATTCTCCTTTTTCCGCTAAACTTTTCGCGCCGTTAACATTATCAATTATCCACTTAATCTTTGTCGCCGAAAAATACGGGTCTAAAAACAATCCCGTTTTTTCTTTGATTAATTCACGGTATTCCGATAAATCTTCGCAAGTCTTAGCAGTCCTTCTACACTGCCATACTATTGCATTATATACCGGTTTTCCGGTTTTTTTATTCCACAATATTACGGTTTCTCTCTGATTGGTAATTCCAGCCGAAACTATCTCGTAAGAAGCGCATTTTAAGGCAGTTTCCTTAAACGCCTTTACGGCAGAATCTAAAATGTCATAAGGATTTTGTTCGACCCAAGCCGGTTTAGGATGGATTTGCGGAAACTCGTAATAAGACGAACAGATAATCTCACCGTTTTTATTAAACGCGATAGCTCTATTGCCGGTAGTCCCTAAATCAAGCGCTATAACCGCCTTTTCCATAATATCACCAATTATACTTTTTTTCCGCCGCTTTTAAATAGTCGTCATATTGTTTTCCCGCTTTTATGAACTCGTCCAGTGTTAATTCCTGCGGTCTTTTATTCAAATCTATATTTAAACCCGCAAAAATTTTCTCCTTTACATCAGGAGGCACTCCAAAAAACGACGCATAAATAGAATTTTTTAGTTTTTTCCTTCGTAATTTAAAAATTTGATGTACAAAATAGCTAAAAAACTGTGAGCCTGCTGCCCAGACATAATCCGTATCCTCATAATATCTGGGCAAAAGCCTAAGAACGGTAGAATCGACCTTGGGCACAGGGTTAAAATTAGATTTGCCGACATCGAAAAGTTTTACGATTTCAAAATTCAAACCGGCTATAACGCTTAAAGCCCCTCTCCCCGAATCATTTTCCTTTGAATAAAGCCTCTCCGCAAACTCTTTTTGAAACATAAGAGTCAAATCGGAAAAAGCATCCTTTTCTTTAATAAATTTATCTACGATGGGACCCGAAATCTCGTAAGGAAGATTGGAAATAACCCTTATTTTAGAGGACAGACTTTTACTTAAAGCCGCGTAATCAAACTTAAGAGCATCTTCGTTCACAACATTAATCATTGTCATTGACCCGGGTTCGCTATTTTTATTTTTGTTTAGATTAATTTTATTCAATTTATTAAATTGAATAATCTTTCCTTTGATAAAATTATAGTAAAAAGGATCTATTTCGATTATAGTAAAAGTTTTGACGTTACCCGCAATAAGCTCCGTCAATATACCTTCTCCGGGACCTATTTCGATAACGTTGTCGGCGGCAGAAAAATTACAGAAATCCACAATATTGCGGGCTATTTCTTTATTCGTCAAAAAATTTTGTCCAAAAACTACCTTGCTTTTTTTATTCATAAATTTCTATATAGAAGTTTATAACTCCCATGAAGGATCGGCGTTAATATTTAAAAATTCTTCCCTGTTTGCGCAAGGATCAACCGGAAATTTAAAAAATCCGGCATATCCTATCATTGCCGCATTGTCCGTCGAAAGAGAAACGGAAGGAAAAATAATTTTAAAATTATTATTTTTTCCGTAGTCATTAAAAATAGATCTTATCCTTGAATTTGCGGAAACCCCGCCGGAAACGACTATGGTTTTTACTCCGTAAACATAGCAGGCGGCTGCCGTTTTTTTATAAAGAAGCTTGGCGACGGCTTCCCTTACGGAAGCTAAAACGTCATAAACTATATTTTCTTGTATTTTTACCGGACCGCCGAGCTTGTCTACGGTAGAAATAACGGCGGTTTTAAGCCCGCTGAAACTCATGTCTAAATTACGGCTGTGTATCATAGGAAGAGGAAATTTAAAAGCGTCTTTATTTCCTTTTTCGGCAAGTTCGTCGATAATCTTTCCCCCGGGATAGCCAAAACCTAAGTAATTAGAAACTTTGTCGAAAAGTTCGCCGCAGGCATCATCCCGAGTTCTTCCGACAAGATTTATGTTGCTGTGCGATTTTACGAGATATATATGGGTATGTCCCCCCGAAATTACAAGGGCTACAAAAGGAAAACTTTCGGCGGTCTCGGTAATTTCAAGAAAAGGACTGAAAATATGCCCTTCGATATGATTTATTTTTACTAACGGAATATTTAACGCAAAAGATATGGTCTTTGCTTCCATAAGTCCTATAAGGAGAGACCCGACAAGTCCCGGTCCGGCGGTTGCCGATATTAAATTTACGTCCTTCAAAGTTACACCGGCTTCCGCAAGAGCAATCTTGAGAGCCGGCAGAGAAGCCTTTATGTGATTTCTCGAAGCAAGTTCGGGAACGACGCCTCCGTAAATGTTATGTATGTAATCCTGCGAATAAATAATATTAGATAATATTTTTATGCCGTTTTCGTCTTTTAAAAGAACCGCGCAGGAAAAATCGTCGCAGCTGGATTCGAATGCTAAATTGATAATTCTAATTCCGCTGTCTTTCATCGGCTTTTATTTCATTTTAAAAGCCTGCTAAGCGCCTGTTTGGAAAGTCCCGCGGCTTTTGTATCCGGATACTTAGAGATTACCTGGCGGAATAAGATCGAGGCATCCGAAGGATCGGAAACTTTTAAAAATCCGACGCCTTGAAGATAAATAGCCATAGGAACGTTCGGATTTTTGGGATATAGCTGTGAAAACTTATGAAATTCGAGTATAGAAACAGGATATTTTTTAAGGTTAAAATTTGCGGAAGCTTTATAAAACATCGCATCTGCCGTAAAGTTAGACTGTGGATATTTATTTAAAAATTTGCGGAAGGCGGCGGCGGCATTAGGAAAGTCTTTTTTATTATATAGCGATAATGCCTTTTTGAAACCGTATTCCATTAAATTTTCTTTTTTTACTACGGCCGTTTTTGCGCTTATTTTCTTTGGCAAAACAGGCTGAACTTTAGCAAGTTTTAATAATTTTATAAGTTCTTTATTAACCATCAAGCGATATTCCCTGAATCTTTTCTGCAGGATATTAAGATTATGGGATTCCACTTCGTATCTGCCGTATATGTCCCTGATTTTAGCATTCAAACTTGAAATTTCTACTCCGTTGTTTGCTGTGTTTAACTGCATCTGATGGAGTTTTTTATCTAAATATGTCTCATTTTGCGATAATTTTGCGGTTCTTTTGTTTAATTTCCTTATTTGAACTTTTAAGCGGTGTATTGAATTTGGCTCCAGAGGAGCGCATCCTGAAAGAATCAACGAAACAAAAAATAATATAATAGAACTAAAAATAAAAACTTTAAAAAACTTTTTATTATTTATATTCATATTTATATTCATAGTTTTTTCGCCCCCGTTTTATAAAACTTGCATACTTAATTTAATTTTATAATTTATCATATAATTTATCATATAAATATCTAAATATCAATT
>JAKASB010000106.1 GCA_021828255.1 bacterium
TAGGCAGACCGGAAACAAACTGCGGGTATTGATTGCGGGAGGCATCGGCATCGCCC
This sequence comes from bacterium, assembly GCA_021828255.1. Taxonomy (GTDB): domain Bacteria; phylum SZUA-79; class SZUA-79; order Acidulodesulfobacterales; family Acidulodesulfobacteraceae; genus Acidulodesulfobacterium_A. Next base: position 57 of record JAKASB010000106.1, read on the forward strand.
CCCTGTACTCTATATCCTTCTCTATACCGGACGGAAATAATCAAGGTAATCAAGATAGTCAAAGCAATCAAGATAGTCAAAGCAATCAAGGTAATCAAGGTAATCAAGATAAAGAAGGAAGTGGAAATACAGATAGCGGGGAAAGTCCCTATAAGACTATTTTGTATTACGGGGCAAGAAAAGCAGAAGAGCTATATTTCAGACACAGCATTCATTCAAGGTTCGATGAAGTTTATTTTGCCACGGACGACGGTTCTTTCGGGTTTAAGGGCAATATAGCCGATTTGCTTTATGAAAATATCGGCGGTTATGCGTCTGCGTCTTTTTATGCCTGTGGTCCAAAGCCTATGCTAAACGCCCTAATTTCTAAATTTTCGGCATTGGGGCTTTCCGGCAGACTTCAGGTGTCGCTTGAAGAAAGTTTCGGCTGCGGCATAGGGGTCTGTCTCGGATGCGTAATAAAGACGAAAACAAAGACCGGGGCTAAGACCGATACCGGGGCGGAAGCGGAACCGGAAGAAAAGAGCGGAAACGTGGCGGAGGCAGGCGGATTTGAATATAAAAGGGTCTGCAAAGACGGTCCGGTTTTTTATGCGGACGAGATTTTAGGTATAAATTACAGTCCTGCTAAAATTTCGGTAAAAAAACAGGAAGAAATAAATAAAATAAGCCTTTCGGTAAAACTTGGAAATTTATTTTTGGATTATCCGGTCATGCCTGCTTCAGGAACATTCGGATACGGCGAGGAATTTTTTGAAATTATAGATTATAATTATTTTGGGGCGCTTGTGACTAAGGGAATATCGCTTAAACCTTCTAAAGGAAATGAAATGCCAAGAATTTGCGAAACTTCTTGCGGCATGATTAATTCCATAGGATTACAAAACGTCGGATTTGAAAAATTCAGGGACGAAAAAATGCCTTTTTTAAAGAATTTTAATAAACCGGTAATAGTAAATTTTTTCGGAAGAAGTATCGAGGAATACGCCGAACTGGCGGAAAAACTTGCAAATCTTGACGGCGTGGGCGCGCTCGAGGCAAATATATCGTGTCCAAACGTAAAAGAAGGCGGAAGGTCTTTCGGCTCAGACCCGGAAGTCATTTATGAATTGGTTTCGTCAGTAAAGGAAAGGATAGGAAGCAAATTGCCTTTGATAGTAAAGTTGACTCCTATGGCGAGCGATATATCTTTAATCGCCGAGGTCTGCGAAAAGGCGGGGGCAGACATTATTTCGCTGATAAACACTATTCCGGCGGCAAAAATAGACATAAAAACAAAAAAATTTAAATTAAGCAGGGGCTATGGCGGATTATCCGGCGCAGCAGTCAAACCGGTTGCAATAAAGCTCGTAAGCGACGTTTATAGCGCCGTGAGGATTCCGGTTATAGGAATGGGAGGGATAAGCTCATGGGAAGACGCGGCGGAGTTTTTTCTTGCGGGGGCGACCGCCGTCGCGGTTGGAACTTACGCTTTCGTAAATCCTAAAATAATACCGGAAATTGCGGCTGGATTAAAGAGCTATCTGGCGGAAAACGGCTTTGATAGCATATATCAGATAATAGGATTAGCAAGCAATGCAATAAATAATAAGCAATAATAAATAAACGATAAAACATAAATTATAATAAAATAAAAATGATTACAAATCTACCGGCAGTTTTATTACTTATATTGTTTATATTGTTTTCGGCTCTTGCCTTAGTCGCCATATTTTTTATCAAATATGTAAACAGACAAAAGAAATTAACGGCTGAGATAATAGGTAAAAATCTCTTTGAGAAAGACGGACTTATAAAGAAAATTATCGTGTTCGAGGAAGAGGTTAAGGCTTTAAACGGCAGGCTCGAATCGGCAAACGGCGCACTGAACGATGCAAACGCTTTAACGGAGAAACTCAGGGAAGAAAATAAAAATTTATTTGCAAAAGTTTCCGAATTGACGGCGGATAATAACAATGTGCGGGAAAAAATAGCGAACCTGACCGCCGATTACGAAACCAAGTTGGAACGGCAAAAAAAAGAATTTCTGGATTTTAAAGAAATATTTGAAAACCTGTCGTCCAAAATACTCAAAGATAAGAGCAATGAGTTTTTAGAGATTAATAAAAACAACATTAACGCCTTACTTAACCCTCTTTCCGAAAAGATTCTTGAGTTTCAAAAGAAAGTGGAGGAAACCTACGATAAGGAGTCCAAGCAGAGGTTCTCCCTTCAAAACGAAATCAAAAAACTGGTAGAAACGCAGGATACTATGAAACAGACTACGGAAAACCTGACGACTGCACTAAAAGGCACCGGAAAGGTTCAGGGCGACTGGGGAGAAATGATACTCGAACAGCTTCTGGAACATTCGGAATTAATTGAAGGCATTCAGTACGAAATCCAGAAGACCGTAAAAACTACGAACGAAATGGACGAAAAAATAAATTTAAGACCGGACGTTATAGTGCATCTTCCGCAAAACAGGGATTTAATAATTGATTCAAAAGTGTCTTTAACGGATTACGAAAGATATATGAGTTTGACGGGAGGGATTCTTGGCACGGAAAGGGAAGCGGCGGTAGAAATTAATGATGATGCGGATGTGGCGAAGGAGCCGGCAAAGGATACGGCAAATACGGATGCCGAGAAGTTTTTAAAATCTCATATTGTTTCTATTAAAAGGCACATAAACGAGTTAAGCAGTAAAAAATATTCTAATTTAGCAGGCTCTAAGAGCCTTGATGCCGTTATTATGTTTATTCCAGTGGAATTTGCCTATACCGCGGCGGTAAATTACGACAGGGAGCTTTTAACTTACGCATACGGCAAAAACGTCATAATAGCGACTCCGTCGATCATTATGCTCACTTTAAAAATCGTTTATAACCTCTGGGTGCAGGAAAAACGTCAGGAGAAAGCCGCTGAAGTGATGGTGCTTGCGGGGCAATTATACGATAAATTCTGTTCTTTCGACAAAAATATGGAAGACATAGGTTCGTCTTTAAACAAAACCGTTGCGGCATACGATAACGCCAAAAAACTTCTTGTTTTGGGAAAAGGCAACATAATGTCCAGATTTAAAAAAATCAAGGGGTTAGGGGCTAAGACCTCCAAGACCTTAGATGCCGGCAAGTTCGACCATGAAGACGAGGGCGGAGGCGCAGAGTTTTTAGAATAACCACACCCTTTTTAACACCTTTTTTCTGTTTTAACGTTTAAAAAACAGGCTTAAAACAGCGACTAATACTATAATCTGTCCAGCCCAGAAAATAAACATCAAAAATAAAGGGGTCAGATTTATTTATTCCCTATTTTTTCCGGCAGGTTCATCGTTAATCTTTTCATCTAACTTAGTTTATGTATATATTATATATCTAATACGCTACGATTTCAAGGAATAAATTTTACAGAAATTTTTTAGGATGCGCTATTTTATTGACACCTCCCCCAGCTGTCTTCAAGAAAAATAAAGGGGTCAGATTTATTTATTCCCTATTTTAATGTTATATGAAAATTGGGGAACTATTTGCGGCGCCGAAAAAAAATAAAGGGGTCAGATTTATTTATTCCCTATTTTAATGTTATATGAAAATTGGGGAACTATTTGCGGCGCCGAAATAGGAAAAAAAACCAAACCAAAGGCGTTTAATAAAGATATTCTGACGGTTAGCGTCGATAACCCGGTTCTTTTATTTGAACTCG
>JAKASB010000107.1 GCA_021828255.1 bacterium
AAAAGAAAAAAAACCTGTTCACGTTCTTCACTTAAGGTATTGTAAAACCTCTTCCAGAGAAGTTATACCGGAAATAAATTTTTCTTTTGCCGCTTCTCTTAACATTATCATACCATTGTCGAGGGCAACTTTTTCAATTTGGGATTCACTTGCTCTTTGATAAATTAAATCCTTAATATTATCTGTAACATTAAGCATTTCATATATGGCGATTCTTCCTTTGTATCCCGTATTGAAACATGCTTCACACCCCTTCGCACGATAAAAAGTATTATTTTCAAAAGATTCCGCGGCAATTCCTAATGATTTAAAAAACCTTGGAACAGTTTTTTCATCATTCTGAAATTCATTAATCATGTATGCCTCTTTGCATTCAGTGCATAATTTCCTGATCAATCTCTGGGCTATTATAAGATTAAGACTCGAGGCTATGAGGAATGGTTCGACTCCTATATTCATCAATCTCGATATTGTTGACGGAGCATTGTTAGTATGAATGGTGGATAGAACAAGATGCCCCGTTAGGGCAGCCTTTATGGCGATTTCCGCTGTATCGAGATCTCTTATTTCTCCAACCATAATAATATCGGGATCCTGTCTTAAAAAAGACCGTAAAGTGGAAGAAAAAGTTAAATTTATTTCTTCATTAACTTGAACTTGATTAATCCCTTTCATATCGTACTCAACGGGATCTTCCACAGTCATTATATTTACGGATTTATTGTTAAGGGTGCTTATTGCGCTGTATAAAGTGGTTGACTTACCTGAGCCGGTAGGCCCAGTAACAAGGATCATGCCATAAGGCCTGCGAATAGCCGCTTCGAAATCTTTCAATTGATTTTCGGAAAAGCCGAGTTTCCCCATATCAAATTGCAAGTTCATTTTGTCGAGTATTCTCAGAACTATTTTCTCTCCGAACAGGGTCGGAATAACCGATACTCTTATGTCCACCTCTCTATTCTCCACCTTTAATTTAATTCTTCCGTCCTGAGGTCTCCTTTTTTCCGCAATATCAAGCTGAGACATTATTTTTATACGGGAAGTTAAAATATCTTTATACTGAATAGGTACATTTTCGCTGTATTCATTTAATTTCCCATCAATTCTGCATCTTATATCAAAAGAGTGTTCGAAAGGTTCAAAATGAATATCGCTTGCCCCCTTTTTTACTGCATCATAAAGAACCTTGTCTATAAATTGTATAATCGGTTTTTCGAAAGAAGATTCTTGAAACTCCGAAATGTCTATTGTTTCACCTTCGCCGGTTTTTTCTTCCGAAACGGTGGTGATAAGTTCTTTATCTTCCGTTAGAATGTTAGAAGCATTATAATGAAAGGATAAAACTTCCGATATTTCCGATTCCGGAGCCAAAACAAATTCGACATTGAGGCCGGTATAAAATTTAACGTCGTCTATAACTTCGGTCTTAGTAGGATCCGAAGTTGCGACAAATAAAGTACTGTTCTGTTTCTTATAGGGTACAATCCGGTGTTTAAGAGCGATTTTTGGGGTAATCAACCCGGCAATGTCCGCCGGAACGGCGGATGGAGATAAATTTACCACTTCTAATCCAAATTCTATTCCCAATAAAGAAATAAGTTTCGATTCTTTGATAAAATCAAGCTTGACAAAGTGTTTTATGAGACTTCCGCCGCTTCTTTCCTGTTCGTCGAAACCTCTTACAAACTGTTCTTCGGTGATAACATGATTTTTCAAAAGAATTTCGCTTATTTTCATATCGTTGCAAGCTTGCTCTGCCTCCGCCCCTTTTTTTCTCATTATCTTTTCTTGGATAGACATTAACATTGGCTTGTTATTAAAAATATTTTTATCTATGATACAAGTTCTAAAAATTTCATCAATCTTTGAATGTTCCATTATTTATTGCACCCTTATTTATTTCTTGTTTATTATATTATTATATCATTATTTTATACAAAACATAATCCCTTTATAATTTCCCAAATCCCGATTTAGAAATTTATATATATATATGGATTGCTGGAATTACTTAATAATGTCATTGCGAGCGCAGCGAAGCAATCTCGCTTTAGATTGCTTCGCTGCGCTCGCAATGACGGGATATTGGAATTTATTAAATAGTTTCTAAATCGGGATTTGGGGATATATAGATATTTGGAATTTTTGTTATATTGTTATATAATAAATTTGTTATTTGTTAAATTTTGTTTTGTTCGATAAAAATGTTTTCCTACTTATTTACTACCCTAAAAGAATATTAGGTTAAATATATTCATAATATCAATTAATTACTTTCTCTTTTTATAATAAGCGTTTTTTATTTTTCTTTACTGATTTGCTGGAGATATCAATGTTTTTTAGGAAAATATTTTTATTAATTTTTCTTTTATTCATTGCAGCAGGATTTTTATTTATTTTCGTGAAACATGGTTTTGCTTTTAATAACTCTGCCGTAAAAACAAAACAGGAGCTTCGCGTATCGAAGGGCAAAAAAATTGTTCTAAAATCAGGATGCATACGTTGCCATTCTTTTGTTAAAGGAAAAAGAATCGATAACATAGAGTCTCTTGCCGGATGGGAAAATAGACATCTTTCAATTAAGAAGACAGAAAAAGCTATTAGAAGTTGCAGAATGGATCCTTATTGTTCTCAAATTTTAACTAATAAACAAGTCGAATATGTAGCTTATTACCTTAATTCGTTAAAATAAAAAATGCCGGCAAGGATAACAAAGATTAATCTTCAATAAATACCGTAAATTTATCCTGTGATGGATTTATCATTCTATAATCTTTTTTGCATATCCCAGAACAAATTTTACGTTTTCAATGGCGGTTGCGGCATCATCTTCGCTATAGCTTTCAGTCGGAATAAAATCTATGTCGCCGTAAAAAGACAATTCACGTTCCTTTCTTAAACCTTTTGAAATTTGGGCTATTTTTTGAGCTTCCGCAAACGAGATATCAAGAAATCTATCTTTGAACTCAAGGAATAATGGGCCTACATCGTGATATTTAGGAGGTTCTATTCCAACGTTTCTGAGCATACCCTTAAGGCATAATTCAACTATTTCCTGCGCTTCTCTGATAACATCGGAATAATCTTTTTTATTAAAAAGAACGGTCAAAATATCAAATCTTGCAAGCGACTTTTCTAAATAACTTAAAGCAAGGCTTTTTGAGGTCATATTAATTATATTGTTATATCCTCGTAAGGTTTATAATCCGGCTTTAAATCCCAGAAAAATGCGTTACCCCTAAAAATTCTTTTAGATCCTAACTCGCTTAATCTTTTGCGAAGACCGTTAAGTACAGTAGCAAAAAAATCACCTTTATCGTATAGAATTTTGGCATCTACGGTCATATCCAGAAACAAAGGACTTCCGGCAATAACTTCATCCTTTGATTTAATAACGGGGGACAAGTATGTGTTAATCCCGAAATCTTTGAGGGATTCAATTAAATCCTCCATTTTTTTTTCCACAAATTCGAACTCTGCCACTCTTTTTATCCGGCCAACCGGCAACTCTTCGGCTATAATTAAAATATCGATATCGGAATGATAATTGGGCATCTGTCTTCCGACAGATCCAAAAACAGCGGCAGAAGTAAGCCTTTCGCCGTAAAATAATTTCAATTGGACTACTAACGCCTCAAGAAGCTGGTTGTATTTTTCCAGTAACATAAAAAAAATTATATCATAGATTTAAAGATAAACATATTACTTCAATTTTCTACCAACAATTTTGGAGCAAA
>JAKASB010000108.1 GCA_021828255.1 bacterium
ATTTGTCTGCTTTAATAATGGTTTTACGCGGTATGTTTATCTTTAATTATTTTATTGAAATATGATAAAATAATTATTAACGAACTTATGGTATTTGAGTTTGGAATTTTTAATTATTATTTGGCACTTGAAAAAAATCATAAAATGACAAAAGATGAGATAATAAAATTCTGGACTGAATCTTCCGATAAAGATTATGAAAGCATGCGAACGCTTCAGGATAGATTTTTTAAAATCTCATTTTTAAGACGGATATTGTTTGAATAGCCGGGGTCTAATTCTATGGCCTTATCTATTTGTTTCAGGGCTTCTTCATACCGCTTAAGGAAATATAAGGCTTTAGCTTTGCCGCTATATGCGTTCGGATAATCTGGGTCTAACTTTATGACTTTATCAAATTCTTCTATCGCTTCTTCATACCGCTTAAGGGAATTTAGAATGTGACCTTTTGTATCGAAGGCAAAACAATTGTAAGGGTCTAATTCTATGGCCTTATCTATTTGTTTCAGGGCTTCTTCATATCTTTCAAGGCGGTTTAAGACAGTGGCTTTGTTATTATAGGCATGAAAATAATTGGGGTTTAACCCGATTAATTTATCAAATTCCTCAATGGCTTCCTCATGTTTTTTAAGATAGTGCAAGGCAAGACCTTTGTTATTATATGCATGAAAATAATATGGATCTATTTTTATCGCCTTATCAAATTCCTCAATGGCTTCCTCGTACTTTTTAAGATAGTGCAAGACAAGGCCCTTGTTGTTATATGCGTTAGGATCATCGGGATTTAGCTTTATTGCATTATCATATTCCTTAATCGCTTCTTCAAATCTTTTAAGGGAAGTTAAAGTAATACCCTTGTTGTTAAAAGCGTGAAAACTGTGCGGGCTTGCCTCTATCGCCTTATCGAATTCCTTAATGGCTTCCTCAAATCTTTTAAGAGATTTTAAGGCAATGCCTTTATTATTATAAGATTCAAAACTGTCTTTATCCTGTTCTATTGCCCTGTCGTATTCCTTAATGGCTTCCTCAAATTTTTGCAGACAAATTAGCCATCCCGCTTTTGTTTTAAAATCAAAACTACTCCAAAAATTAAACCTGTATAAAATTGCGCTGAGCATTGATATATAATTTCTAACGGCGGTAGGTTCATTTAAAACGTGGTTGGCAAGGAAAACAATACTGAAAATATTTGCATCGAGCCCTTTTCCGAACAGGTCTTTTTCGATAGACTCCATAAAACCCCCCTGTATAAACCTGCTAAGATAAAATACGCTTATCGAATAAATGAGCCTCTCCTTGTTCATTAAATATTCTACCATTTCGTTGTTTAAATAGTCATTCGTCAAAAATCCGACAAAATAATTATACACGGTCATTTGATCCGCCGTCAGATAATTGCAGTTTAATCTCTCTTCGAATATATCGCAGCCGTATTTGCCTTTCGTAAACTTATCCCTTATAAAACTTCTTATGGTTAAAAACATAACGGCATCTATTATATCGAGCAAATCAACATGCTCATCCTTGCCTAAATGTTTTACGAATCCGGAAAAATCGTCTTTTAAATTGTCAAATACGGCATTATCGGGCAAATCTATATCCTCTAAATCTTCTTTAATATTTTTAAGTCTTTTGTCCTTTTTAATGACGCTTAAGGTTTCCAGGAAATTTTGGGCGGTATCGTTTTCTTTACCAGTTATCTCATCCGTAATATCCTTATACCATGGATGAAGCATCATTACATTGTTTAACTTATTTATATACCTCGGATGGTCTTTTTCTACGACGCAAATGCCAAGCGTATTTTTATAAAGTTCGTATGGGAAAAACTGATAGTGGGATATAAGGTAGTATGGAATAAGATTAAAAGGTTCGTCCATAGTTTCTTCTTTAAGGATTTTTACAATTAACTTCCTGATGCCGTGAGGAAGTTCAGCTACCATTTTGTCTATATCCTTAATCTCGTCTTTTTTATTTTCTATTAATTTCGCCGCCTCCTGTATATATAGCGGAATAGACCGAGCCTTTTCAACGACGGATTCGGACAATCTGTCTATATTTTGCCTTATGTAATCGGATTCGATAGATTTAAACAGATTTAAGGCAAGTTCTTTTATGAAGTTATCGCTATGTTTTAATTCAAATAGATACAGGTTCGGCATATCGCTTAATTCAAAATTTTTGACAAATGCGTGCCTTACGGATATAATTAATCTGCTTAATTTTATGGACTTGTTATTTCTTACGGCTTCCAATTTGTCGTTAATGATATTCGCCGTAGATTGGGAATTTATATCGAATATCGCTACGGCATTTTCATCAAATCTCGAAAAGTCGGTAAGGCTAAATCTGTTAATATCTTCTATAAAAAACAGCCTTTTGCGTTCCTGAATTATTTTTTTGCCCGTCTGGTATAACAAAACGGTCTTGCCTGCTCCGGGACTGCCTTTTATTAGAACAAAATTGTCCTTAGCCACGTTAAGCAAATCCTCAATCGTCTCTTTGATTTCTTTATTTTCTAATAGATTATGCGGAACTAAAAGGTTTTTCTCAAGCTCGGCTATGTTTTTAATTTCTATCGAACCTAATGTATATCTTTCCTCTTTTATCTCTTCGAGTTCTTTTTTAATTGTTTGAATTTCCTGTTTAAGAAACTCGATATCCTGTTCAATAGTGTCAAGCCTTTTATATATTCCCGTGAGGGCTTTTTCGAAATCGTTCTTATAGGTGTTAAATAGACCCGTGAGCTCTTTATCGTTTTCTTCGACAAGGACTTTCATTTCCTTCCTGACCTTTTCGATTTCTTCCTTGTTGGAAAAAATACCGGTTAAAAGGGAAAAGCCCTCATTGGGTTTTAGTTTATTCTTGATGTCTATGAGATACGATATTATTTTTTGTTCGATGGGGTTGTCCCTGCCGAGTTCGTTCCAGTAAGAGGATGCCTTGACGAGCTTATCGTAATAGGTATCCTTTTTGGTTTCCTTGTAAAATTGATAAGAGTTGTATACCATCATGGCAAACGGAACGCCTAACCCTAAAAAGGGCATTATGGCTTGGGGTATAAAACTTCCAGAGGCGCCGGTAAAGGATTGGAGGAATTCCAGGACAAAACCTGTTTCGACCCCGAGGCCTAAGGATTCTAAAAGACCGTCCCTGTACTTTTTCCTCGTGTCTATCTTGTCCTGATGAATCTTTATTTCTTTAAGATCGCTCGATAGAACAACGCTGGAATTTCCTGATATTAAATGAGGAATGGAGGTTTTATTTATGCTTGAATGCTCTATGATGGATTTTTTAAGATTGTCGTTTATTAAACCGGGATTGTTTTTAAATGCCGCATCGAGCAAATTCTCGGCGTCCTGTCTGTTGCAGAATGGTTTATCTATTATTAAAGAACCGGTAAAAAGCGGAGACAGCAGGCTTTTTATTTCGCTTACCTCCTTATCTGCTTCTTTCTCCCTGTCTTTGTCTTTCGATTTGAACCTGCTCAATATGCCGGCAACAAACGAATCTTTTGTCGAATCGTAAAGCTCTTTAAAGTAGTCCTGAATAAATATAACGGCTTTTTTACTGTTTGAAAATTCAGCGACCTTGTCTTTAATCCCTGATATTTCATTTAAAGATTCGTAATCAACGTCTATTGCGGCATAGCCGTTATCTTTAAGGAAATCCTTCAGCCTGTGGTCCAG
>JAKASB010000109.1 GCA_021828255.1 bacterium
GCAGTAGTTGCAGGATATATTGCAAGATCTGGCAACAGGCAGATGGACTCTTCCGTAATGTTTCGACGCTTCTTTGTTGAAACACGGATGTTTTGCGGCGTCTGTCTTAAAATCGGTTGTATTCATAAATAATTACCTCAAAAATTACCTCAAAAATTATTTTGTTCCAATTATTTTGGGCCGCGCCCATGCCCAAATGTAATTTACCGCCTTAGTACCGCTTTAGCGGGTCTAATAAGAATTAATTAAAACTCCTTCTTCTCATTAAGCATTAAGCCGCCGCATTTTTTCTGTCGGTAGTTCTTTCGTATTCTTCCATAAAGCCGTATTCCATCATATGATCTTCAAGGGCTTGCATAGTCATAGGCTTTGGTATTACAAACATGTCGTTTTCCTCTATGCTTGTTGCAAGTTGTCTGTAAACATCCGCCTGGGCACAGTTTTTATCGAACTCGATAACGGTTTGTCTTTTAATTTCAGCCCTTTGAACAACGTTATCCCTTGGAATAAAATATATCATCCGAGTTCCGAGCTTTTTTGCAAAAGCATCGACCATATCCTTTTCGTTATCGACGTTTCTTGAATTGCAAATAAGCCCGCCTATTCTGACGCCTCCGGAATTTGCAAACTTAAGGACACCTTTACATATGTTGTTGGCGGCGTAAAGCGCCATAAGTTCACCGGAACAAACTATATATATTTCTTTTGCATAGGCTTCTCTTATAGGCATTGCAAATCCGCCGCAGACGACGTCGCCTAAAACATCGTAAAACACATAATCAAGCTCTCTTTCATAAGAACCTAACTGCTCAAGAGTAGTAATAGAAGTTATAATACCTCTGCCTGCACATCCTACTCCAGGCTCCGGTCCCCCCGATTCGACGCATCTTATTCCGCCGAATCCTATTTTAAAAACATCTTCTTCCGTAACGTTTTCTTGCCCCATCTCTTTAACGGAATTTAGAACAGTTTCCTGACTTTTCCCCCCTAAAATCAGTCTTGTGGAATCCGATTTAGGATCGCATCCAACAAGCATTATTTTCTTTCCGAGCTCGGCAAGAGCCGCTAAAGTATTTTGAGTCGTCGTGGATTTTCCAATTCCGCCTTTTCCGTAAATAGCAATCTGTCTCATTTGTTCAACCTCCAAATAAATTGTTTTAATTTAGTTTTATTAAATTTAACTTTAGTAAGCTAAAAAATAAGCCGAAAACAAAAAAAACGCCGCAATTAAAGAGATTAAGATGATATAAACAAAATCCTTAAATCCCTTTAATTACGGCGTCATCGCCGCAAACGCCCAATTGCGTTTATCTTATATAAAAATACTAAAAACTCCTCCGATAATCTTATTTAATTTTAATTGAATTTAATTTTTAATTTATATAGAGCAACTTTTATGCCATAACTTCATTATACCTTTATTATTTATTTATGCACCTTTCTGAGCTTTCTAAATTTTATATTTATACGACTTAAAAAAATAATTATCTGCTTAATCTGCTTAATCTGCTTAATTTATAATCACGATTGATTAAATAAACGGCAAACATCATAAATTTTATAAAGTTTAGATAAATTTTCCTTATATCTATAACATTATCTATAATAATATCAAGGGATGGCATAAATTATGCTTTTCTAAATCTTTATGAATAATAATATAAATAACATAATTATAAACGATACAACATTAAGGGATGGCGAACAGACGGCGGGAATTGTTTTCCCGGTAAATGAAAAACTTTTAATCGCCAAAATGCTTGATGAAATAGGCGTAAATGAAATAGAAGCCGGCATGCCCGTAATGGGCGGCGATGAAAAAAAAGCGGTCAAAGAGATAAACGAATCCGGGCTTAAAGCAAAAATAGTCGGCTGGAACAGAGCAAAACCGGAAGACATTTACGCATCTTTAGACATAGGGCTTAAATTTATCCATGTATCTGTTCCGGTATCGCAAATTCACATCGAATATAAACTCAAAAAAGATTTTCGGTATGTTAAGGCGAACCTTATAAGCATATTAAAGATATTAAACAAAGAAGGGGTAAAATATTCCGTGGGAGGTGAAGATTCTTCAAGGGCGGATTTGGAATCCGTTATCGAGATTATTAAAATTGCGGAAGGCGAAGGGGCTTATAAATTTCGCTATTCCGACACCGTAGGAATATTAAATCCGCTAAAAATATACGAAAATATAAAAATGATTAAAAGCGGCGGAAAATTTAAGAATATACTACTTGAAATCCATACGCACAATGACTTAGGAATGGCTTCCGCTAATTCGGTTGCCGCCTTGAAAGCAGGAGTAGATTCTTTATCCGGCAGTGTTTCCGGAATCGGCGAAAGAGCCGGAAATTGTGCATTGGAAGAGGTAATCGCCTATTTTAATTTTATAGAAAACCGAAAAATAAAATTCGATTTCATAAAAGCAAAAAATTTGGCAAAAATTATAGCAAAAATTACCGGAAGGCGGATTCAGGTATCCAAGCCGATTTTCGGCAGGAATATTTTTTACCATGAAGCAGGAATTCATACCGACGGAATATTAAAAAATCCCATTAATTATGAAGCCTATCCGCCGGAATATGTCGGAGCCAAAAGAAAACTTTTGGCGGGGAAACATAGCGGTTCTTCCGTAATCAAATATAAGCTTAACAAAATGGGACTCCAAATAACCGATGAAGATGCCAGAAATATGCTCGCCGCCGTAAAAGCCGAATCTGTTAAATTAAAAAGGTGCTTAAGCAATAAAGAGTTATTTGTGCTTTATCAAAACCTAAAAGTAAATATGAAAATTTAACATTTATTATGATATAATTTCAAATAAAACCAAATTAAACTATATAATTAATAATTAAAAATTATTCTTGTCAATGAGATTAAACGCATTGGAAAAAAAGGTAATAGTCGACCTTTCTAAAAAATATTTTGGAGAAAAGGCAAAGGTATATCTTTTTGGCAGCAGGATCTATGACGACAAAAAAGGCGGGGATATAGATTTGTATATTGAAACCGATAAAAATATAGAAAGACTTGCCGAGTTAGAATTTTTAAGCAAATTTCACAGACTCGCAACACTCAGAAAAGTTGATTTGCTTGTAAGAACCCCTTTTTCCGCAAGCATTCCCATTTACGAAACTGCAAAGAATGAAGGAATTCTTTTATGTTAAAAGAAACTATAGAAGCCGTAGATATAAACATAAAAAGAGCCAAAAGTGATTACGATGAAATAAAATCTTGGGATAGTTTGTCACCTAAATATTTTGAGGATAACGACAAGAGAAGGGTCGTAGATTCATTTATTTTTCGTTTTATAAAAATACAGGATTTAATCGGGGAAAAGTTTTTTAAAGAGGTTTTAGCGGGTATCGGCGAATATAAAAGAAACATGTCTTTTATTGATATTCTGGATAGATTAGAAAAACTTGAACTTATCGATAATGCCGATAAATGGAATAATTTTAGGGAATTAAGAAATAATTTATCTCATGAATATCCCGCTAATGAACTTGAAATTATAAAGGATATAAAGTTAGCTTTAACCGCCTTTCAAGAGATTGCCGATATTTATTCAAATATAATAAAATATCTTAAAGAACGAAATCTATATTCTATAAAATAATTTTCAAATCCGGCTTCTTAAGATATAAATTGGCACATGCCCGCTCTCATAAACTCGCA
>JAKASB010000020.1 GCA_021828255.1 bacterium
TTATATCACTTGTAAAAATTTTGTCAAGAAAAAAATTTTATTCTATAGATAAATTAAGTATTATTAAGGAGTCGCCCTTTCTTTTGCGCATACCATTATTTTCATACCATTATTTTAATTTAAAGAATTGACATACTCCCCGTGCCTAAAGGCAGGGGCTTTACGGCATAAGGCAGTAAACGATAACTTAGGCCATTAGGCAAAAGGCGGCGTTCTTTAGCGAATTAACCGGACTCGTAGAAACTTTTTTTAGGGATACCGATATTCTTGCAAAATACAGCGGAAGGGCAAGCGTTTGCGGCATATCCCAGAACAGTGCCGTTTTGATGGCTTTTTCTAAGGGTATTCTATTGCGGTATGCCGTAGCAATTCTATTTTGCTTTATTTTCCATAAATCAATTCTAGGAGATCTATAATATTTCATAATATTATTAACCTGTTTACATAATCTAAAAATGGGCATCAGCCCAGTTTTTTCCAACGCCCATGTTTATAACAAGCGGAACATCTTTTAGAAGGGATTTATCGGTCATAGACGGCTCAACGACCCTTTTTAGCCTGCTTACAAGATTGTCCCCGACCTCAAATATCAACTCGTCATGAACCTGAAGTATCATCTTTGCGGAATCTTTTAATTCGGAACTGTTTTGAAGGTTTTTATAAATATCTATCATGGCGATTTTTATTATATCGGCGGCTGTTCCCTGAATCGGAGCATTGATTGCCGCCCTTTCGGAAAATGACGATAAATTTTTTATTCCGGAATTAATATTTTCGATATAGCACTTTCTGCCAAAGGCGGTTCTGACAAATCCCTTAGACTTAGCCTCCTTAACTATTTTTTCCATATAGTCTTTAATAGCAGGATGGTTTTTAAAATATAAATCTATATAAGACTTTGCCTCTTCTGTGGAAATACCGAGTTCTTTAGACAGGCCGAAAGGACTCATCCCGTAAATTATTCCAAAATTAATTACTTTTGCCTTTCTTCTCATAACAGCGTCAACGTCACCGGTATTAACCTTAAATATTTCGGATGCCGTTTTCGCGTGAATATCTTCGTTATTGTTAAAACTTTCGATTAACGCCTTATCTCCGGAAATAGACGCCATAACCCTTAAATCTATCTGCGAATAGTCCGCCGAAAGCAAAATAGAGCCTTCTTTTGCAATAAAAGACTGCCTTATTTTATTGCCTTCTATCCCTGAAACGGGAATATTTTGAAGGTTAGGACTCTGGCTTGCAAGCCTGCCTGTTGACGTCGTTATCTGGGAAAAAGACGTATGCACTCTGCCGTTTTTATCGATTTCTCTTAAAAGCACGTCCACAAACGACGTCTTGAGCTTTACTTTGTTCCTGTATGATATAAGACTGTCTATGAATAAAAGATAATCTTTTAAGGTTTTATCGTCGTTCCCATTTCCGAGAAGTATTTCGAATTCCGATTTTAAAGTTTGAAGAACTTCAATATCGGTGCTGCTTCTTTTGACACGTTTAAATTGCATCTTTTCGAACATAATTGCGCTGAGCTGCCTCGGCGAATTAATATTAAATTCCATTCCGGCAATATTATGAATAATGCTTGTGAGCTTTTTTGAATCGGAATCTAAAGATACCGATAAAGACATAAGCATATCTTTATCAACCTTAAAACCCGTTTTTTCCATTTCAAAAAGTAAGGCCGAAAGAGGCATATCGACATCGTAAAACAGATATTTTAGATCCGGATCTTTTTCTACTTCCGGTTTTAATATTTTATATAAAGAATAGACCAAATAAGCATAGTTATTTAAGTCTTTAGATTTTACGGCGGTTAACCGGTCTTTAAATTCCGTTTCAATATCTATAAAATTATGTGAATGTTTTATAGGATTTAGAAGATAAGAGGCAATTTTTATATCGAAATAAAGATTGTTAAATTCAATTCCGTTGTTTTCTAAAAACAGTTTTACGGCATTAAGTCCGCAGCCTATCTTTAAAATCGAATTATCTTTTAATAAATTTATTACCGGTCTATTGCCTGTAATATATTTCTGATTAAAGGATATGGGGGCGGTTTCTTTTGAATATATATAGATTAGATTCCCCTTGTTATCGAATAATTCTTTATTTTTTTCGCTATAATCAATATAAATCGAAAGGGATTTTCCGTCTTCATCGGCGCTATAGCCGCTTTCCGCGTTATTCTTCTTTAAATCGTCATTTATTTCACCGGATTTATTTTGTTTAATTTCTAAATCTTTAATTAAAGAATTAAATTCAAGTTCTTTAAAAACCGTGTAAAGACTGTCTTTGTTTTTTTCTTTTAATGCAAAATCATTAAGTAAATTAAACATTTTATTATTGCCCGCTAATTTTTCCGAATCAGGCGTAAAATATGCTTTTGTTAAATCTATGTCTTTATAAAACGAAGCAAGCTCCAAGCTTTTATAAGCATCTTCCTTATAATTTACCAAAAGTTCTTTAAGTTTCGGCTTATGAACCAAATCTATATTTTTATAAATTCCGTCCAGATTATGATATTCTTTAATAAGGCTGAATGCCGTTTTCTCTCCTATTCCTTTAATTCCTGGTATATTATCGGACGCATCACCCATAAGCGCTAATACGTATCTGTATTCCTCCGGTTTTATCCCGCTTTCCTCTTCAAAAATAGGTTTGGTTATTATCTTATTTTTAAGGGCGTCGTATATAAAAACCTTGTCTGATAATAACTGCTTCAGATCTTTATCGCTGCTCACTATGCAAATAGATAAAGAAGAATCTTTAAAGCCGTTTACTATGCGGGCAATTAAGTCGTCCGCCTCATAGCCGTCAAGCTTAAATGTTTCAAATCCCAGTAGATAAGAAATACCGGTTAAATAACCTACCTGCGAAACTAAGTCTTCCGGCATCCCCTTTCTATTGGCTTTATAGGCTTCATAAGACTGCTTTCTGAAACTTTCTTTAGAATCGAAAAGGCAGGCGCCATACTTTATGTTCTCCTTTTTAATCAGCTTCATAAGCATTCTGGTATATCCGAGCGATGCGCCTGTCGGATTACCTTTGGAGTTTGTAAGAGGGGGAAGGGCATAATACGCCCTGTAGAAATAAGAACTTGAATCTATTAAGAAAAGGTCGGCTTTAATGCTGTCTTTTTCCATTTTTTATTTATGTTTTTGGACATCGATTACGCGGGTAAAAGCAAATCTGTCGCCGAGTCTTTCGCCTTCGGGATTTTTTATAATAAAATAGATCTCGACGGTATATATAACGATACCTATAGTTACGAGGAGAAAATAACCGACAAACGGAATAAATGCAAACAGTAAAGGAAAAGCAAGAAAAGAGTTTCTTATAATAGATTCCTTGAACTCCGGTTGTTTTTCGTCAAAAGCCATTATTATCTTCAAGCCGGTAATTCTTTTCCCCAGACTTGCGCCTTCAAAAAAACCGTCGGAAATCAATAGATAAAGAACTCCCCCCAGATAACCGTATGGATAAAACATTTCGCTCAAAAAACCGAATATCAGCAAATCTATGGCCTTAGCTATAAACCTGTGAAGAGTGTTTGCTTTTTTATCCATAGGTCAATTCATCAAAGAGGTTATTATTTATCAGATTGCTTCGTCGCTGACGCTCCTCGCAATGACGCTACCCGGTCATTGCGAACATAGCGAAGCGCAAGCATTGCCGTCAATCCTCCGAATTTTAATGACGCTACCCGGTCATTGCGAACATAGCGAAGCAATCTAACAAATGAGTTTAAATTAATTTATCTATTGGCGGTTCTTCCTCTGAGCGGTTCATAGATGCAGTAAGGCTCTTCTTCCATATAGTCGCCCTTTTCGTAATATGCCCTTGCCCTGCATCCTTCGCAAACCTTTTTGTATTCACAAAACCCGCATTTGCCTTTTAGAAGTCCTGTATCCCTTAAATTGAGAAAAACTTCCGAACTGCTCCATATCTCTTCGGCGGATTGCTTAGTAACGTCACCCGCCTGAACCGGAAGATAGCCGCACGGTTGAACGATGCCTTTTCTCGAAATAAACATAACGCCGCTTCCAGCAAGACAACCCTTGGTAACGGCATTCATGCCATGTGTTTCCGGAGTTATGGTTATACCTTCGTCCTTTGCTCTTTTGTGCATTATTCTAAAAAAATGGGGGGCGCAGGTTGCTTTAAGTTCTATTTTACCCCTTAGTTCCATAGTTTTATCGTAAAACCAGGAAAGTATATCTTCGTATTTTTGCTTATCCAGCATTTGCGAATCCGCTATCTGAACCCCGCATCCGACAGGCACGAGCATAAATATATGAAGCGCTTTTATATTATTTTGCATGGCTAATTCAAGAATATCCTTTACCTCGTTTTCGTTATGTCTTGCAATAGTCGTATTTATTTGAACCTCTATTCCTTTGTTCTGTAAATTTTTAATGCCGTTAAGCGCGCTTTCGAAAGAACCGGATATCATCCTGAACGAATCATGGGTTTGAGGATTGGAGCCGTCGAGGCTTATGGAGACTCTTTTAATTCCGCTTTCTTTAATCCGTATTGCAACTTTTTCGTCCACCAGTGTTCCGTTCGTTGCAAGGGCGACCCTTAAACCTTTTCTCGTTGCGTAACCGGCTATTTCAAAAATGTCGTCCCTGTAAAGAGGTTCGCCTCCGGTTAAAATAAGAATCGGACTGCTAAACTTGCGCAACTCGTCTATTACATTAAAGCACTTTTCCGTAGAAAGTTCGTCTTCCTGTCTTTCCGTCTGCGCTTCTGCCCTGCAATGGATACATTTTAAATTACATCTTGCCGTAAGCTCCCAGAAAACTAATCTCAGTTCGTTCTTTTTAGGCATTGCGCCGCCGCGCATAACGCCGGCAGGATGCCCGTGAGGAGAGGTCATATGATTATTTTGCATCATATATCTCCTCTTCACTCAGATAACACGCAGGATCCGGCGACCATAAATCGTCTTCTTTAGCCTCCGACCTTACCCTGAAATTACCGTTGCAAATATCTAACCATTTGCAGTCCTTGCATTTTCCCTTCACATATTCTTTTTTATTTTTAAGCTGTTTCATCAGAGGATTAGAAGTATCCGTCCATATTTCACTGAATTTTCTTTCTTTAACGTTTCCAAAAGAATAGTGCCTCCAGAACTGGTCAGCATAGACTTCGCCGTCCCAGCTTACGCATCCAATGCCGACTCCGGAACTGTTGCCCCCGTTCATTTTAAGAAGGCTCATAACGTTTGCGGCTTCTTCTTGTTTTCCTTCTTTTAAAAGTTTTAAATAAATATAAGGTCCGTCGGCATGGTTATCTACGGTAAGGACTTCCTTCCGATTGTCCCTCGAATAAACCTCTTTTGTAAGCTCGAGTATAGTATCTACGGTTTGTCTTGTCTCTTCGTGGGATAAATCTTCTTTCATAAGTTTTGTTCCTCTTCCCGAATAAACAAGGTGATAAAAACAGACTCTCGGAATGTTTTCTTCTTCCAAAAGATTAAAAATGCCGGGGATTTCCTGAGCGTTTCTTTTGTTTATAGTAAATCTCAAACCAACCTTGATTCCGGCTTCTTTAGCATAATTAATACCGTTAATCGCTTCTTTGAACGCGCCTTTTTTGCCTCTGAATTTATCATGTACGGATTCAAGTCCGTCAAGGCTTATGCCTACATACGACAATCCAACTTTTTTTAATTCTTTAGCCAGTTCTTTCGTAATAAGCGTTCCGTTTGTCGAAATAACCGCCCTCATCCCTTTTGATTTTGCATAAAAACACAGGTCGAGAAAATGGGGATGCATTAACGGTTCACCCCCCGAAAAAAGCATAACGGGGGAGCCGAAAGCAGATATATCGTCTATAAAGGCTTTTCCTTCTTCAAGCGTAAGTTCGTTGTTATATTGTAAATTTTTAGACTGGGAATAGCAGTGAACGCAGTTTAAATTGCATGTTCTTGTCATATTCCAGACTATTACCGGTTTTTTATCTTCGGAAAACTGCAAAAGATGCGAAGGAAGTTTGCTTGACATACGCCCGTATCTAAGGGCGTCCGATGCATGAACCCCGCCGCAGTAAAGTTTTGAAATTCCTATCATTTTATATTACTCCTTGATTTTAATTTTTTTATATTTTTATATATACTTATTAATATTAATCCTTATTCTTATAAAAATTAACCATGCCGTCAACTAACGAATCTATATTAACGTCTTTAGATATTATATCAGATTTTATGCCAAACCCCAATGCATATTCGGCGGTCTTTTTTCCTATGCTTGCAAATTTAACGCCTGAGCGGATTACTTTCTTTAAAAGTCCTTTCTTAATGTCTTCCAGTGCGTTTGCAAAATTTTCTACGGTCGAATAGCTTGTAAATGTTACTAGAAATGAGCTTAAATCTAAATTATCCGGCAGTCCTATGTTTTTACCGGTTTTTTTAAGAGAGGTAAAAATCTCTTTCATAGCCTCTTTGGAGGCTTCGGGTACTACAGTTTCGTAAACCGGCAAATTTTCAGACGCCGCTCCTTTAGATGCAAGAAATTCGGGAAGTTCTTTGTTTATTTTTAAAGCCTGCGGGAAAAGAATTTTTTTTCCTTTAAGGTCAACATCTTTTAAAATATCTATTATTCCAGCCTGCGAAGGCTCAGACGGAACGATATCCGGGATGATGCCGTATTTTATCAGTTCCGAAGAAGAAACTTTGCCTACGGAAATTATTTTCTTGCCCGAAAGGGCTCTGGCATCCATTCCTTTTAAAAAATAATGCTCGAAAAATGCCGAAACGGCGTTTGCGCTTGTAAAAATAAGATAATCGTATTTTTTGATATTTTTAACGGCTTTATCGATTTTAGTTTTATCTATGTTGACACCGTCTTTGAGTATTTTTATCAGCGGCAGGCTTATAACGAATGCGCCTAGTTTTTTAAGTTTTTCCGCAAGGGTGCCTGCCTGCCCCTCCCCTCTCGTAACCGCTACTTTTAAACCGCTTAACGGTCTTTTTTCGAACCAGTTTAACGTATTTCTTAATTTTACTACATTGCCCACTATTAATATCAGCGGACTTTCTAATCCCTTTTTTTCTACTTCCGAAGCTATCGTGCTTAAAGTGCCTACCGCAGCTTTTTGATTTAAAGTAGTTCCTTCCTGAATAACGGCGCAGGGCGTATTCTTATCTTTTCCAGCTTTAATTAAATTTTGCGTATTGGAATCTAAATTTTTATACCCCATTAATATAACTATAGTATCGGCTCCAGATAGTCCCTTCCAGTTTATCGTGCTTTTTTCCTTATGTTCTCCTTCATGACCGGTAACAATCGCAACCGTAGAGGCGTAATCCCTATGGGTTAGCGGTATGCCGGCATAAGCCGGAACGGCAAAAGAAGAAGATATGCCTGGAATGACTTCAAAAGGAATGCCGTCTTTAAAAAGCCTTTCGGCTTCTTCGCCTCCCCTTCCGAAAAGATAGGGGTCTCCGCCTTTAAGCCTTAAGACGATATTGTTATTTTTCGCTTTTTCTGAAAGAAGCTCGTTTATCGAATATTGCGGGAGCGTATGGTTCGATGACCTTTTGCCCGCATAAATTATCTCGCATCCTTCTTTTGCGTAAGATAAAATTTCCTCGGAAATAAGGCTGTCGTATATTATCACGTCCGCTTCTCCTAAAATCTTTTTAGTCTTTATAGTAAGCAGTTCGGGATCGCCCGGTCCTGCACCCGCAAGATATACTTTGCCAGGTTTAGACGTTTTAGTTTTAATCCCTTTTGTCTTCATTTAATTTTTAATATTTAATTTGAATCCCTTTTATAAGTTATTTTTACTCAGTATTTCAAATGCGCCTTTATCTATAAGCCTTAAAGCTAAACTTCTGCCGATATTTTCGTAATCGTCTTTTCTGCCCTTGAATTCATCCTCCAGATATTCCCCTTCAGTATTTGAAACGAATCCTTTAATATGCAAAATATCGTCTTTTAGGCAGGCATAGGCTCCTACCGGAGATGCGCATCCGCAGTTTAATTCTCTTATGCAGGTTCTTTCGGCAAAAACGGCTGTATAAGTATCTGCATCGTTTAAAGGGTTAATAATTTCTTTAATATCATCCCTGCCTATTCTATGTTCTATCACTATTACGCCCTGCCCGCACTGAGGAATGAATTTAACGGGGTCTAAATATATATCGATATAAGATTCAAGATTAAGTCTTATAAGCCCCGATGAAGATAAAACGATAGCATCGAAAAACCCGTTTTTGAGTTTTTTCAGCCTTGTATCTATATTGCCCCTCAGCGGCTCGAATATAAGGTCGTTCCTGTATCTCGCTATCAACGATCTCCTTCTTAAACTGGAGGTTCCTACTGTTGCGTGACTTTTTAACAGCGAGACGAAGTTTTCTGGATAATTTTCTCCGAATGTTTTGGGCTTGTCTTTTAAAATCATGCAGTCTCTCGGATCGTCTCTTTTTAAAGCGGCTCCCAGAATTAAACCGCCGGGGATTACCTGAGGAACGTCCTTTAAACTGTGCACGGCAATATCTATTTCTCCGCTAAAAAGCGCTTCTTCTATTTCTTTTACAAATAAGCCTTTTCCGCCGAAACTGCTTAAAGATGCATTTAAAATCTTATCTCCGGATGTCTTTATAGTTATTATTTCGACGGCTATATCTCTTGAAAGTCCACTGTAATATGCATACAGCCTTTCTTTGACGAGGTTAGCCTGATATAACGCAAGTTTGCTCCCTCTTGTCCCTATTTTTATTTTCAAAATTTGCCTTTATTTTATAAGCTTTATATATTTTTTAACGGCTTCATTTTCTTTTTCTTTACCTGTTTCAGTCAAATCTTCCGAATTAAGATTAAAAAGCGCCTTTATCGTCTCAATAGAACTTATCTCTTCCGGATTTGCGGATGCCTTTTTTATAAGCATAGTCGGTTCATGAAGTATTTTATTAGTTAAAGAATTTATTATTAAATCTTTTTCCTTTTTGTCCCCGATATATCTTGATAATTCTATTTCCAGTATGCCCTTAACCTTATTTCTAAGAGAAATTATAACGGGCACGACATTTAAGGATTCTTTCCAGTTCATAAACTCTTTAGCGGCGGCTTCCACAAGTTTATTGGCGGCATCTGCTTCCTGCTTCCTTATTTCCATATTGTCTTCTATCATCTTACCTATGTCGTCTATATCAAACAGATAAACATTGGGTATTTTATTAATTTCCGGATCGATATTTCTCGGCATAGAAATATCGATTAAAAATAAAGGCCTTTGCTTGCGGATTTTTATTACGGGTACAATATCGGCATATTTTAAAACATAATCTTCGGAGCCGGTAGAACATAAAACTATATCCGACTGCGGCAAAAGCTTATAATATTCCGAAAAATCAATTACGTTTAAATATTTTTTTTCGATTACCCCAAACGATTCTTCGATAAATTGATGCGCTTTTTCTTTCGTTCTATTCACAATATAAATATTTCGAACGCCGTATTTTATAAAATGTTTTACTGTAAGTTTCCCCATCTCGCCTACCCCGAGAAGAAGAACTTTTTTTTCGTCTAAACTGTTAAATATCTTTTTCGAAAGCTCGACTGCGGCATAACTGACTGATACCGGGGAAGCCGCTATTTTTGTTTCAGTCCTTACCATTTTTGCACAGTTAAAAGCCCTGTGAAATAATTTATTCAAAAACTGACCGTTTGTTTTTAGCTTGCATGCTTCATTATATGCTTCTTTAAGCTGTCCTAATATCTGCGGTTCGCCTATTATCATGGAATCCAAACTTGAAGCTACGCTGAATAAATGCCTTACGGCATCTTCATTAAGATGCATATAAAAAATATTTTCTTTTGCAGCGTCCCCGAAAAAATATTTTGCGATGCAATTTTTAATTATATGACCGCCTTTCCCATACGTCCATGGGGGCAAATCCATTATAAATTCGGATCTGTTACATGTGGTAAGAACCGCTATTTCTTTAATTAACGGTCTGCCGACTTCATCTTGCAAGCCGAGCAGTTCACTTGCAAAACTCCTTCTTAATTCAAAAGTCGAAAGTTTTCTTGAAACTGTTTCCCTTTCTTCTATTTCTGCAGATTTATGATTTAATCCTATTATTAAAATATCCATAATTAATTATTTATTAATTCATTCTAATCCGTGAAATACCGGAAATAAATAAAAAGAAAAACTTAGACTAAAAAGTATCAGTAAAAACCCAATAACGCTGAAAACGGCGGCTTTTTTCCCCCTTAAACCCTTTGCCACTCTTTCATGAAGCAGGACCGCATAAATAAGCCATGTTATAAGAGATATAATTTCAATCGGCTTTACGATCATAAAAGTTTTGAATAAAGAACTCGACAGATAAATTCCCATAACTATTCCTATAGTTATGAACGGAAAACCTATTTTCAAACACTGATAATTGATATTATCAAGCAGTTCTAAATTGTATCCACTACCGGAATGTAGAGCTTCTGGAATGGAAACGTCTTTTGCGCCTAAAATTTTCAGGTTCTTTTTACTCTTAATTTTTCTTTCCTGAAAAATATATATTAAAGAAACTATAAAGGCAAGGGCAAAAAGGGAATCGCCTATCAATATAAGAATGATATGAGTTAAAAGGATAGTTTTATCGGTACTTAACATAACAGGCTTTATATGAACGTGCGGAACAAAAAAACCTATTAATAAATTTACGGCGACTAAAGGGGTAATATACAAAAGAATATACTCCACCTTATAGAAAAGGCTGAATAATACGACTATAAACATTAGAATCCATGCGTTAAAAAATACAAACCTGTCGATATGAACCGGAACGGTTAGTCCCTTAATACCTAAAAAAATAAAAAATATTATGCTCTGGCAGATAAATCCGGCATAAATTAAATAAATAAAAAGCTTGTAAAGTTTCTTCTCTCTGGGTAGTAAAATAAAATATGAAAGAATATATACGACCACCGGAATTAAATATAACTCTTTAAGCATTATTTTTATGCCCTCTTAAGAAAATTGCTTATAAAAAGACTTATATCCGAAAATCTTTTATCTCTAACGAGTTCAAAAAGATCAGAATTGATTAATTCGTCGAATAATTTTTGATTCCTGCTCTGCGAATATTTTTTCATCTTAATTTCTTTTCTCATAAATCCAAGAATTTTGACATACGTATTGTATTCTTCTCCATAAACTTTTTCTAAGTCTTCCCTGATTTTTCTAGCAAGTCTGGGACTGTGTCCGCTTGTGAAAACAGCTATATCAAATTCTCCTCTCGAAACAAGCGCCGGAAGCGTAAATGTGCAAAATTCCGGCTTGTCCGCAATATTTATTAAAATATTTTTTTTAACACATCGTTTAAAAAGACTTTCTTCCATCTTTACGTTCTTTTTTCCCGGAGAAACTGCGCAAAAAACGGCAAACGCACCTTTTTCGTCTCCTGTTTTATATATTCTTTCAATCCATTCCACTTTAGATTTTTTAACAAATTCTTTTATCCCGTCGGATATTTCCGGAGCAACTAAAATTATATCCGCCCCTCTTTCCAAGAGCCTTTCCACTTTTCTCGCAGCAACCATGCCGCCGCCCACCACAAGAACTCTTTTACCGAAGATATTAAGATTAACGGGATAATATTTCATTAATTTTCTCTAAAAACAATAGCGGAGAATGTGCATATATCCGCCCCGTTTTTATAAGCATCAGGCGAAAGACCTGCCTTCATCGAAACTGCTTCTAAAAATCCTTCTTTATCCATATTGCATTCCGTAGCAACCTGGGGAAGCAAAACCCCATGACACGGTCCTTTCATAATATATAAGCCGTGTTTTCCTATTTCAATTTTATCTATATCGTCTATCTTTTCAAGCGGCGTTAAAACAGATATCTCGATTTTTATTTTTTGAAGTTCGACAATGTTTAACGGCATAAATCTCGGGTCACCGAAAGCCGCTTCTTTTGCCATATTATAAACATTCAGATAAATTGGGATACCGAAATTAAAATTGCCTATGCAGCCTCTTAATTGTTCCACTCCGGTCTTCAGTGTGACAAAAACACCCGCGTTGGCTTTAAGATTAGCGGTAAGCATAGCAGGTAGTTCTTTAGAATCTATAAATGTATCCCGATTTTTATTGAATTTATCTTCTATCGATTTCCTCGCTATTTTTAACAGAATAGATCTTTCGTTTTCCGTTAAATCAAAATATTTCATATTTATGTAATTACCTCTATTGTTTTAAATATAATTTTATTTAACAGTTTTCAATTTTATACGACCATTCTATATCGACTGCATTTTTTAACATAGCCCACACGCTGCAATATTTGTCTTTCGATAGTTCTATGGCTCTTTTTACCGCCTGTTCGTCGATATTTTCGCCTTTAATCTCATAAATTATAGAAATCCTGGTAAATACGTGTGGGTGGGTTTCTGCTCTTTCCCCTGTAACATTCACCCTATAATCCGTTACATTCTGCCTTTTCTTCTTTAAAATAGAAATTATATCCATAGAACTGCATCCGGCAAGTCCCATGAGGATTAAATCGGTAGGCTTTACGCCTTCATCGCTCCCCCCGACCTCCTTTGAGGTGTCGAGTAAAACCGAATAGCCGTTATCTTTATCTGAAAATGCTCTAAACTGCAAATCTTTAAGATATTCTAATTTAATTCCCATAATATACAATATACCTCCAGATTTTTGATTTATTTTATATAAACTTTATATAAACTCGTCCTTTATATCTCTTTCCAAAAGTTTAATTATAGCATCCGCCGGCTTAAGCCCTTCATAAAGAACCGAATACACTACACCTGTTATCGGCATATAAATATTTTTTTCTTCGGCAATGGCATGAACCGATTTTGTCGTAACAACTCCTTCAGCAACCATCTTCATGCCGCTTAAAATAGAACTTAGGCTTTCGCCTTTCCCAATCCTAATCCCTACCGACCTGTTTCTGCTCAAATCGGATGCGGCGGTTAACATTAAGTCGCCTAAACCTGACAATCCGGTAAAAGTTTGTTTTTCAGCCCCCAGCGCCTCACCAAATCTTGTGATTTCAACAATTCCGCGGGTCAAAAGAGCCGCCCTCGCATTATTTCCCAGTCCGAGCCCGTCAGATATACCGGCGGCAAGAGCAATAATATTTTTTAGAGCCCCGCCTAATTCCACTCCTTTAACATCGTTTAAGGTATATATTCTAAAGTTTATTATATTTTTAAAAAAAAATTTTAACTCTTCTAAAATTTTATCGTTAAAAGACGCAATACAAACTGCCGTAGGAAGATGCTTTGAAACTTCCGCCGCAAAACTTGGACCGCTTAAAACGGCGTATCTTTCAAGCATAGAAGCGCCGAAGACACTTCTAAAAACCTCATTGGGCAGATTCATAGATTTGTCGCCCAATCCTTTTGCCGTATTTATAAATATATACTCATTCAGGTTAAATTTATCTTCATACTTTTTTATTTCCGTCAAACTGCTTTTCAGAGCAAACGATGGAACTACAAGAAATATAATGCGGCAGTTTTCGAAAACGGTTTTATAATCATCGGTTATTATAACATTTTCGTCTAAACGAACCCCCTTTAGATAATATTCGTTATATCTCTTTGTTTTTAATTCTTCTGCAAATTCTTTGTTTCTGCATTTTAAATAAACTTCTTTCGCAAATTTTGAAAAATTAACGGCAAGCGCCGTTCCAAAACTTCCGGAGCCTATAATGCCTACAGGTTGATTCATACTTTTATTCTTTATTCTAACTCTTCGGTTATTTCGTTTGACGATATTACGGCGCTAACGACTCTTTCGTTTTCATCTAAATTGACTAATTTAACGCCCATAGTATTTCTTCCGATGCTTCTTAAGTTAGACTCGTTTATGCGGATGATTTTACCGTTGGACGTTATCAATATTATATCATTATCTCCGGAAGCTTTAAGCACGGAAACCACAAAGCCGTTTCTCTGTCCGGTTTTAATGGCGATTATCCCTTTGCCTCCCCTGCCTTGCTTTCTGAATTCCGTCATTATAGTTTTTTTACCGTAGCCTTTTTCCGTGATAGCTATAAGATAATCGTTTTCGGAAGAAAGCAGGTCCATAGAGACGACCGCGTCGTTTTTGGAAAGCCTTATCCCCTTGACTCCCATCGCCCCTCTGCCGAGCGTTCTAAAGCCGTCTACACCGGCACAAATAGATTTGCCCATTTTTGTAGCTATCACTACAAGCTGATTTTTTACGTTATTATCGGCAATCCGCGTGCTTATGACCGCGTCATCGTCTTTAAGCTTTATAGCTACTATGCCGTTTTTCCTTATGTTTGCAAACTTGTCTAAAGAAGTTTTTATAATCTGTCCGTTCTTTGTCGATATAAAAATAGAGTAGTTTTTATCAAAATTTTCAACTGGAAGCACCGATGAAATAGTCTCTTTTTCTTTTAAATTAAGAAGGTTTACTATAGGTTTTCCTTTTGAAGTTTTAAGGGTTTCCGGAATATCGTAAACGTTTAATTTATAGGCATTTCCGAAATTTGTTATGAACAAAATATTATCATGGGTATTTGCACAAAAAGAGTTTGCGACAAAATCTTCTTCTTTAGATTTAATGCCGGTCTGCCCCTTCCCGCCTCTGTTCTGCGCTTTAAAAGTCGAAAGTTTGGTTCTTTTAATATATCCGTTTTCGGTCATCATAACTATCATAGCTTCATTGGGAATGAGGTCGATTAATGCCGTCTCGTTTTCTTCGGCAACTATCTCGGTCTTTCTTGCATCTCCAAATTTATCCCTGATAAGTTTAAGTTCTTCTTTTATTACGTCTTTTATGAGTTTTTCGCTTCCAAGAAGTTCTCTCAGCTTTTTTACTTTGCCTAGTATTTCTTCATATTCTTTGATAATATGTTCTCTTTCCAAACTTGTAATCTTTTCTAATTTTAAATCAAGAACGGCGCGGGCTTGAATATCGGAAAAATTAAATCTTTCTATAAGTCTTTTGCTTGCGACGGAAGGAGATTCGGACGTCTTTATAAGTTCGATAACCTCGTCGATATTCTGAGCGACAATTTTAAATGCTTCCAATATATGAAGACGGGCTTCAGCCTTTTTTAATTCAAATATCGTCCTTTTTATAACGACTTCTTTTCTAAAATCTACAAAAAGGGACAGCATATCCTTTATATTTAATATTTTAGGCTGGTTGTTAACGATTGCGAGAAAAATTACCCCGAAAGTTTCTTCAAGCTGGGTATGTTTAAATAGATTATTGATTACGACGGTCTCGTTTGCATCTCTTTTTAATTCTATGACCACTCTTAATCCTTCCCTATCGGATTCGTCGCGAAGGTCGGATATTCCTTCGATCTTTTTTTCCTTGACGAGTTCCGCTATCCGTTCGAGTATTTTAGATTTGTTCACCTGATAAGGTATCTCGGTTATTATTATTTTTGATTTTTCAAAATGGTATTTTGCCCTTACCTTAACGAGCCCTCTTCCCGTATTAAAATAATTATTTATTCCGGAATAGCCGTAGATTATTCCGCCGGTAGGAAAATCAGGTCCTTTTACTATAGACTTTAATTCGTCAATGCTGCAATCCGAGTTGCCTATAAAGTGAAGGGTTGCATCTATAGATTCGGTAAGATTATGCGGAGGAATGTTTGAAGACATTCCTACGGCTATACCGGACGAACCGTTGACAAGCAAGTTTGGAAATTTGGCAGGCAAAACAGACGGCTCCTGTAATGAGCCGTCATAATTCTGAGTATAATCGACCGTTTCAAAATCTATGTCGTCTAATAAAAACGATGAAAGTTTGGTCATTCTTATTTCGGTATATCTCATAGCCGCAGGCGGGTCGCCGTCTATCGAACCGAAATTTCCCTGACCGTCCACAAGAGGATATCTTAAGGAAAAATCCTGAGCCATTCTGACCGTTGCATCATAAACCGCCGCATCGCCGTGGGGGTGATATTTACCTATGACGTCACCTACGATTCTTGCCGATTTTTTATAAGGCTTGTTAAAATCATTGCCTAAATCGTTCATAGCAAAAAGTATTCTTCTATGAACGGGCTTTAATCCGTCTTTAACCTCCGGAAGCGCCCTGCCTATGATAACGCTCATTGCGTAATCTAAGTACGACTGCCTCATCTCATCTTCGATATTAATGTTGATGATACTCTTTTGATCCAAAGTTCCTCTCCTCGTTTTGTCTTGTTATATTTTTATATTTACGGATTGTTTATTATCCGCCTATTCCGTTCATAAAATCGTTAGCCCATAATAAAGATTCTTGTTTTTTGGCTTTCTCGTTAAAGCTATGCTTAAAACGTTTTAATTTGATAATATCTGAAATCTTTTCAAAAACGGCTTCGTCGCCGTTTTCTTTTAGAATATATCTTATATTATATTCGTTATCGTAAAAAAGACAGGGTCTTAAATCACCGGATGCGGTAAGTCTAAGCCTGTTGCAGTCTCCACAAAAATGCTCCGACAAAGGACTTATAAATCCGATTACCGCTTTGCCGTCTTTAAACCCGAATGAACGGCTGACGCTGTTATAAACCTCTGCTTTGTCCGCCACGCCCGCTGCTGAACCTCCATCCTTATTATCTGCATTATTAGCTTGGCTACCGGCAATCAAGCTAAAATCATCAAATTCCGATTTTATTTTTTCTTCAATTTCTTTTGATAATACGGCATCGGCAATATTTCCGCCTATAGGCATATATTCGATAAATCTTAAATTAAGCTCGAATTCTTTAGCAAAATTCACAAAATCTATTATCTCGCCGTCGTTTATTCCCTTTATCAAAACGGTATTTATTTTTACGGGATTAAAACCTGTTTTTTTTGCAATTTTTATACCGGTTAAAACATCTTTTAAATTGCCGATTCTTGTGATCTTGTTAAATCTATCTTCTTTCAAAGAATCTAAGCTTATATTAATTCTTTTAAGTCCCGCATTATAAAGTTCGGAAGCATATCTTTCCAAAAGAATTCCATTTGTGGTCATAGAAATATCTTCTACGCCTTTTATCCTGCCTATGTTTTCTATAAAGCCCGTCAAACCTTTTCTTACTAAAGGCTCCCCTCCGGTAATCCTTATTTTATTTACTCCATGATTTGAAAGAATCCCGACCAATCTTAAAATATCTTCATAGGAAATTACTTCATCATGGTTTAAAAGGGAAATCCCGTCTTCAGGCATACAATAAACACATCTTAAGTTGCACCTGTCTGTTACGCTGATTCTTAAATATGTTATCCGCCTGCCAAAACTGTCCATTAAAGGTTTTAATTTGCTCATTTTTACATCTCCTAAAATAATCCGAAGAACGACTGCGGATTTTTAATCTTTTTTTGTTTTTTGACAGTCGTGGGCTCCGTTCCGGCAACATAAGGCATAAGCACAGGGTCTGCATAACTTGAACCTGCAATCAAGCCGGTATGCGGGTTAATTTCCGCAAACACTACCCCTTTCGGTATGGCAAACGCCCCTGGAGGGTAAATCTTAAGCGCTTTCGACATATAAGCATCCCATATGGGAGCGGCAGTAATAGCGCCGACCATAAATCTGCCCATTGAATGAAAATCGTCCAAGCCTGTCCAGACCCCCGTTACCAAAGAAGAAGTATATCCCATAAATACTCCGTCCCTGTATTGGCTCGACGAACCGGTTTTTCCGGCTACATAAGGAGTAATATTTCTTATATTCGAAATGGTAACTCCGGTTCCGTTCGTAATAACTCTTTCAAGCATATTTGTAAGCACGTAGGCAACCTGAGGAGATAAGACCTGATTACACTCAGATTTATAATTATAGAGACTTTTGCCCGACGGCGTTAATATCTTAATAACAAAAACGGGCTTACATTCTTTCCCGCCATTTGCAAATGTAGTATAAGCATCGGTTAAATCGATAAGCCTTACGCTTGATGACCCCAATGCCATAGTTAAATTTTTTACTACGTGACGAATCCCCATTTTATTAGCTAAATGTGCTACTTTACCCACTCCGACTTTCTGAAGAAGCTTTACGGCAATGACGTCTATGGAATGTGCAAGTCCTATGATAAGAGTAGTGGGGCCGGTAAATCTGCGGGAAAAGTTATGCGGTTTGTAATACTTGCCGGGAACGCCTGTAGGATATATTACGGGAGTATTATTTATAATGGAAGAAGGCGTCCAGCCGAGCGTTAAAGCCTCCGCATAAACTATCGGTTTAAATGCGGAACCCGTCTGCCTTTTTGAGTAAAGAGCTCTGTTAAACTGTGTTTGGCTGAAACTATACCCGCCGACCATAGCTTTTACAAAACCGTTTTGCGGGTCGATAGAGGTCAAAGCTCCTTCTATAACATCTTTTTCCTCTAAAGAAAAAACAGGCGTCTTGTTATCAACGTAACCGTCAAATTTAACCAATATTTCATATCCGGGCTTTAGAGCTTGATTGACGTTATTAATAGTCCTGTATGTATAGTAAACATAACGCTGAAAATGAGAGGCCCACTTCATATTGGAAACCGGAAGAATACCTCTAAACTTGCCTACCGAAATATAAGCGGTCTGACCATTTTTGGAAGCCCCTGTAACAAAACCTTTGTATATGCCGCCTTTGTATAAATAATTTATACGACCTTTTTCATCGTTGATTTTATTCAGCATTTCCCCATAACTGAGCTTTTCTACCGGTCCTGTATAACCGTATTCATGGGAAAGTTTAGTTAAACCGCTTTTTACGGCTTCATCGGCATACCGCTGCGCTCTTGCACTTAAAGCCGCATAAATCTTGAGTCCGCCTTCTTTATAAACAGCTTTCCCGTATTTATTTATAATATCCTGTTTAATATAAGCAAGATAATATGGGGCGACGCCATAATATTTAAAGAAGTTATGAAAAACAAGCTTTGTATCGTATGCCGTTTTAGCCTGTGCTTTTGTTATAAATCCGTCATTTGCCATCTGATCCAAAACATATTTCTGCCTTCTTTTTGCATCTTTATAATGAATATAGGGGTCTAAAAACGAAGGCGCCTGCGGAAGCCCGCCGAGCATAGCCGCCTGCGCGAGGTTTAGTTTCCACACCGGAACTCCGAAATAAGTAAGGGAAGCCGCCTGTATTCCGTATGCGTTGTTCCCAAGATAAATTTGATTAAGATAAATGTCTAAGATATCGTTTTTAGATAAATTGTCCGCAATCCTGTAAGCTAAAATAGCTTCCCTCAACTTCCAGATATATGTTCTTTCATAAGGGACGAGAAGGGTTTTTGCTACCTGCTGCGTTATCGTAGAACCGCCTTCGACAATGTGTCCGGCCATAAGATTAACGACAAATGCCCTTGCAATAGCCTTATAATCGAGTGGACCCTGATTATAAAAATTTTTATCCTCGGCAGCCAAAAAAGCCTCTCTGACCTGCAGAGGAATATCCGAAAACGGGACAACCTCCCTATTTACCGAACCTAAATAGCCTACGAGTTTCCCGCTCGATGAATATACATAATTAACTTCTTTTGGGTGATAGTCTTTAAGGGAAACAATATTAGGAACCGAAGAAGCAAGCAGATAATATAATATGAGAAAAATAATTATAGGAACAAAGATTAAAATAAAAATGGTAGATATAATTATCTTGACTAATTTCTTCTTCTTTTTAGGTTTATTTGTATTGTTTTTATTAACCGCTCTTTTGTTCACGGATATAGCTTTACAGATTAAATTAATATACAAATTAAATTTTTGCACATTTTTATATTATACAATATTAATTTTAAGTTTAAAAGTTTAAGGCGCGCAATGGCGTTATTCAAGGGGGTAAGCCTATTCGAGGGTTATTGCGGCGGATTCTTCTTTATTTTTCAGCAATTTTTGGAAACAGATTAAATCGGAAACAAGCCTCGATTCCACAAGCACTACTTTGCCGTTGCGAGAACCGCCGCGTTCGAAGCAGAATATGCAATAACTGCCGTCCGGTATAGTAGGCTCCATTGATTTACCGGCTACTCTCGCAATGAACATACAAATTTTTCATTTGTTAATTATGATATAATATTTAAAATATGTTGCGTTATCTTGCAAAATTTAATTTAAAAAATAAAAGTTACATACAGGGTAAATTATTATTATGGGTTACGCCTTAAGAAAATATATCTTAGGTGCGATTAATACATAGTATTGATATTAATCTTAAATATTGCCATAATAGAAACATAATAACGGATTGTAAACTAAAATATTTAAATAAATATTATAAAAATAAAATAGGGGTTATTTTTTATGGCAAATAAACATGCTGAAGAGGTTAGCTTAAAAAGTACAAAGCAAGAGATACTGGTATAGAAGCAAATAATGTAAAAACGGCGAAGCTTGAAAAGGAATATTCTGACCGTAAAAATATTTTAG
>JAKASB010000021.1 GCA_021828255.1 bacterium
CCTGCCTGCTTCATAATTAAAAAGCCCTATGTGGACCAATCCTCTTAAAAATGTTCCTGTAGTTAAAATAACTGCGTTCGAATAAAGCTGTTCGCCTGTCCATAAAACAACTCCCGAGACTTTGCCGTCTAGGGCAATCAAAGAATCGACCATAGATTGAACTATCGTCAAATTGCCTGCCGACTCCAAAGCCTTTTTCATATAAGTTTTATATTGGAACATATCGGCTTGGGCGCGGGAAGACCTGACCGCAGGACCTTTTTTGGTATTAAGCGTCCTAAACTGGATGCCTGTTTTATCTATCGCCTTTCCCATTTCTCCGCCAAGGGCGTCGATTTCCCTTACGAGATGTCCTTTGGCTAAACCGCCTATCGCAGGATTGCAAGACATCTGTCCGATGTTGTCTAAATTGATAGTGATGACGGCGGTTCTTAAACCCATTTTTGCGGCAGCCAAAGAGGCTTCTATGCCGGCATGTCCGGCACCGACGACAATTACATCGAAAAAATTATCTTTATCTTTTTTTATAATCATAATATCGAATCGATGAACCAAAACCCAAATCCCGATTTGGGCAAAATAAACCATTTTAATTATTGTTCATTTATTATTATACAAAAATAATCATCACATTTGACATAATTATTTTTGGTGATATACTCAAATTAAATTTGACATCCTAATTAATTTTTATAATTTTTAAGATTTAAATACGGAGGGGCAAAATGCAGGTTTCAAGGCGCTCGTTTATTAAAGGAGTATTGATAGCCTCAATAATCGGGGAAACCGATTTATTCGGCCTGTCCATGGATAAAGCCATGGCGGAATCAAGAACATTAAAAATAGAAAAGGCAAAAGAAACTAAAAGCATCTGCCCGTTTTGTGCGGTAGGATGCAGTATGATAGCATATTCGACCGGAGACGGGTCCG
The DNA here is from genome assembly GCA_021828255.1 of bacterium. Lineage (GTDB taxonomy): Bacteria > SZUA-79 > SZUA-79 > Acidulodesulfobacterales > Acidulodesulfobacteraceae > Acidulodesulfobacterium_A. The sequence goes on from JAKASB010000021.1 coordinate 931, forward strand.
TGAATGCAAAACCTTCGATAATGCATATAGAAGGCGATCCCGACAGCCCGATAAATCAAGGAAGGCTCTGCGCGAAAGGCTCCGCTACAATGCAGATAACGGTAAATAAGAACAGGGTTAAAGCCCCTCTTTACAGAAGAAAGGGATCAAAAGAATGGGAAGAGGTTTCATGGGATTTTGCATTGGATAGAATTGCATTACTTATTAAAGAAGAACGGGATAAAAATTTTATAACAAAAGATTCGCAAGGCTACGCTTTAAATCAGCTCCCGACTATCGCCGCGGTAGGAGGTTCTCCCTGCGCAAACGAAAACAACTACCTTTTTGTAAAGGCTATGAGGTCGCTTGGTCTCGTCTATATCGACGGACAGGCAAGGATATGACACGCCCCCACAGTGGTCAGTTTGGCCGCTTCCTTTGGTCGTGGGGCAATGACAAATCATTGGATAGATCTGAAAAACTCTGATGTTATAATGATAATGGGTGCAAACCCTGCTGAAAATCATCCTGTCGGCTTTAGATGGGCGCTAAAAGCGCGCGAGAAAAAAAATGCAAAAATAGTAGTAATCGATCCCCGTTTAACCCGAACCGCGGCGGTCGCCGATATTTTTATCCCTTTGAGGTCCGGAACCGACATTGCGTTTTTAGGCTGGCTCATCAATTACACCGTCTCCAACAATTTATATTTTAAAGAATATGTCGTAAATTATACCAACGCCCCGTTCCTTGTTAAAGATAATTACGGTTTTAAAGACGGACTTTTCAGCGGTTATTTGGAAGAAGAACATAAATATAATACCGAAAGCTGGGGCTTTCAGCTTGATACAAAGGACAATGTTCTGAAAGATATTTCGCTTGAAAATCCGCAATCCGTTTTTCAAATAGTCAAAAAGCATTACTCAAGATATACCGCCGAAACGGTTTCTAAAATAACCGGGGTATCCGAAGAAAAGTTAATCGAAGCAGCGCATGTTATATGTTCCACCGGCAATCCAAATATGGTGGGAACCGTAATGTATGCCGTCGGATGGACGCAGCATACCGTCGGCTCCCAAATTATAAGGGCGGCATCAATGCTTCAGCTTCTTCTGGGCAATATCGGAAGACCGGGGGGCGGCGTTAACGCCTTAAGAGGTCATGCGAATGTGCAGGGACAGACGGATCACGGTCTTGTTGCCACAACTCTGCCCGGCTATCTTAAAATGCCGGTTAAGACGCAGACGGACATGAAAACATATTTAAAAGAAAATACCCCTTCTAAAATAGATACGCATGCCGTAAACTACTGGTCTAATACTTCCAAATTTCTCGTCAGCATGTTAAAGGCATGGTGGGGGGACAACGCTACGAAAGAAAACGATTTTAATTATGAATATCTCCCGAAGCTTGACAGCAATACGACATGGATGTTCGCTTTTAACGCGATGTTTTACGGAAAGATAAACGGGCTCATAGATTTCGGAATGAATCCGGCATGCGTGGGTCCAAATTCCGATAAAATGCTTGCTTCACTCGGAAGGCTGAAGTGGCTTGTCGTCATAGACCCTTTTGCCCATGAAACCGCATGTTTCTGGAAAAGGCCGGGGAACGATTATGATTCCAAGGGGATAGCCGCTAATTCCGCAGATATCAATACGGAGGTTTTCATGCTTCCCTCTTCCGACTGGATAGAGGAGGACGGTTCCTTTACAAATAGCGGCAGGTGGGTACAATGGAAATATAAATCTTACGACCCCGCGTATAACGCAAAATCCGATACATGGATAATATCTAATATTTTCTTGAAAATCAGGAAACTGTACGAGAAAAGCGGAGGGGTATTCCCTGAACCAATTACAAAACTATCGTGGAATTATGAGGATATATATTCCCCTACAAAGGAGGAAATAGCAAAAGAGATTAACGGAAGAGACCTAAAAACGGGGAAGCTGCTTCCTTCATTTGTCGTTTTAAAAGACGACGGCAGCACTTCCAGCGGAAACTGGATATATTCAGGATCGTTTACGGAAGCGGGAAATATGATGAAAAGGAAAAAACTGACGGATAATACCAAAATGGGCATGTTCCATGAGTGGTCATGGAGCTGGCCGGTCAACAGGAGGATACTGTACAACAGGGCATCCGCCGACATTAAGGGAAATCCATGGAATGAAAAACTTCGCGCTTTATGGTGGAACGGCGAGGAATGGGTGGGCGATGTGCCTGATTATCCGCCGACAGCCCCGCCGTCAAAAGAAATCGGCCCTTTTATTATGACTAACAGCGGTTATGCCAATATATTTTCCAGCGCCCTTGTCGATGGTCCTATTGCCGAACATTATGAACCTATCGAATCACCCACGGTTAATATTCTTCATCCGAATGTTTCGATAAACCCTGCGGTAAAATTTTTTAAAGACAAACTCGACATTATCGGAAAATCCTCCAAATATCCTTATGTATGCACGACTTACAGGGTTGCCGAACATGAGCATTATCTTACCCGATGGGTTCCATACCTTGTCGAAATAATGCCGGATTTTTTCGTCGAACTTCCGCATGAACTTGCAAAAGAAAAAGATATTCAAAACGGGGACAAGGTTAAGGTATCTTCGGCAAGAGGCGAGGTCGTCGGCGTCGCGGTCGTTACAAAAAGAATCGAACCGCTTATCGTTAACGGTAAAAAGGTATGGCAGATAGGCGTTCCGCTTCACTGGGGGTACGAAGGATTAGTTAAGGGTCCCCTTGCAAACTTGCTTACTCTTACTGTCGGAGACCCCAATGCCTTTACGCCGGAATACAAAACATTCCTTGTTAATATTTCTAAACCGTAAGGAGAGATTATTATGATTGAAAATAGTATAGCCATAAAAAACGCTTCGGCCGTTTCGTCAAATTCGCCTGTTATAAGAACGGAAACGCCTGCATTAGTTAAGCTTATAGACCTCTCGAGATGCACCGGGTGCAAGGCTTGCGAGGTGGCGTGCAAGGAATGGAATAACTTGCCCCCCGATAAAACCGAAAACTTTGGCAGCATGCAGCTTCACCGCTCGCTTACTCCTACGACATGGACGATGGTATATTTTAACGAAGCCGTAATAGGCGGAAATGTCAAATACCTTATGAGAAAAAACGGATGCATGCATTGCGAAAATCCGGCCTGCCTTACCGCATGCCCTTCTCCTTATGCTATCGTTCAATATGAAAACGGCATAGTGGATTTCAATCAGGATAAATGCACCGGCTGCCAATTTTGCGTCTCGGCCTGCCCGTTCAATATTCCCCAATTTGACGCCGTATCCAATAGGGTATATAAATGCACGCTTTGCATAGACAGAATAGACGCGGGGCTTCCTCCTTCGTGCGCCAAAGCCTGTCCTACTTCCGCTATAACATTCGGAGAAAAACATAAGATATTGAGCAACGCAAAGACGGAAATCAAAAAACTTGTAAAAAGGGGTTTTAAAAATGCAAAGCTATACAGCCCCAAAGGCGTCGGCGGAACCCATGTTATGACTATCCTTCCATACGGAAATAATACGGAAGATTACGAACTTCCAAAAAATCCCGAAGTTTCGCCGCTTACGACATTCACTAAAGGTCCGCTTGCGGTATTCGGAGGTTTATTTATGGGGCTGACCACCCTCGGTTCGTTTGCGCACCTCATAACCGCCGGACAGTCAAAGGTGTCGGAAGCTTTAGCGGCTAAAGAGGGCAAAGAGGAGGAAATAGACAGGCATAATCTTGCAACCAGAATTATTCACTGGACTGTGGCAATTTCCGCTGTTTTGCTCACCGTATCGGGATTATCACTTTATTCCCCGAAACTTTTCTGGCTGTCGAATATCCTTGGCGGACCGCAGTCTTCCCGGTTCCTTCACCCGTGGATAGGGGTTATATTCCTCATATCGTTCGGCCTCCTCTTTATCAGATGGTTTAAGGATATGGCGATAAAGCCGTATGATATAGATTTCATTAAAAATATATATTCGTACTTGATTCATGACGAAAAAAATATCGTTAAATCGGATAAATTTAACGGCGGACAAAAGTTGGTCTTCTGGTGTTTTTCGGCGGGGCTTGCACTGCTTTTTATCTCAGGGCTGTTTATATGGTTCCCCGGTTTTTTCGGCTCCTTTGCGGCAAGGTTCGGTCTTTTTATTCACGAGTTGACGGCAATATTTTTCATAAGCGCGATAATAGCGCACTTTTATCTGAGCTTAATAGCCATCCCCGGTTCGCTCGCCGGCATGATTACGGGAAAAGTAAGATTGTCATGGGCAAGGTTTCATCACGCATTGTGGCTTAATAACGGCAAATAAAAGCGGGTGCAAGATACGAAATGACGAATGCTTTTGAGCAGGTAATAAGAAATATCGGCCTTAAGTTATATGCTTTAGACAAAAGAAAGGAGGCGGGGGCAGACCTTGAAGGCGTATCCGATATTTATAAAAACATTCTTATTTCGCAGAAGAGCCTTGTTTCAAAAATTTTAAAGGAAAATATTAAAGATATTTACAGCTTGCCTTTGCCTATAAGGGGAAAAACTTTTGACCGCCCGCTTATCGGAAGTATGAGGATTAATGCCGGCAGGATAGCAAATCTGTTCGATTTTTTTATTAAAAATATCCCGTACGACATTTCATCCGGTTTAAATAATGATACAGAGAAATATTTGCGCAATTTCTTCAACTATAACTATGATTATTTGACACGCCTTAAATCGGACGAGATTATTTTATTTGAGGGATTTTTAAGACCATTTTTGGAGTCTATGGCTATATATCTGAAAAATAAAGATGGTCAGGGTCCCAGCGAATATAATTCCAATGATAACCTCGATAATTTTAGCAATACCTGCTCTTTTTGCGGCGGCGAGCCTTCTTACGGTTTTTTAAAATCCGATGACGAAACGCAAAATTATTTAATGCTTGAATGTTCAAAGTGCGGAAGCGCATGGCGATATTACAGGGTTCAGTGTGTTTTTTGCGGCGAGGAAGACCCCTCCAGGTTAGAAATTTTCAAATCCGATAAATACGGCAATGCCGGTTTACAATACTGCAAGATATGTAAAAATTATATTAAAATAATCGACCTTAGAAATAATCAGACGTTTATACCGGAAATCGAGGATATTCTTACCATCCCTCTTGATATCTGGATGCATAAAAATACGCCCTTAGAAATTTCCGCATCCTCCATCACTAACCCCTCCCCCTCCAGCAAGGGGGATTAAAGAATATCCTTAAAATGGAAATTACCCTGTTATCTTTGAGGTCGGTATTGCATAAACCCAGCCAAAATTACTTCCGATAAACATCGTACGGTCAACTATAACCGCATTTTGCGGGCCGAAGCCGCCATTGCCCGAAACATATACATGGATAATTTTTCCGTTCGCCTTATTCACCGCAAATATCTTTCCGTTGCCAACAGGAAAGAACAGGTCTTGACCCTGAATGCTCGGGGCGGCTTTCATCCTGACATGCAATGGAGTTCTCCAAAGAATCCTGCCCGTTTTTACTTCTATTGCATAAGCCGTTGCCGTAACCGGACTTCCCGTATAAATAACACCTTTATAAATCATCGGAACGGCATCTTTATTTCTTGGCGGCACAGTACCCTCGCCAAGATTAGTTGACCACAAAATTTTTCCGGTTTTCGCATTTAAACCAATTTCAACGCTTGAAGAACGATGAACGCCGGGGGCTTTATGTTCAATCTGTATGACGGCTATACCATTTTTTACGGAAACCGCGGGAGAGCCGTCTCCCATTGAACTGGAAAACACCTTCGGGGGCATAACTTTCCATGCGAGTTTACCCGTACCTGCATTTACGGCGTAAAGATAATTTGGATGCGTTCCGCCCATAATAATTAAATTATGGTACCTTGCAGCCGAAGACATGCTCACAAACGATTTAATATATACCTTCCATAAGGGTTCACCTGTGGCGGCATCAAGAGCATAAATATGCCCGTCACCGTTGCCGAAAATAAATTTATTTTTATAGTAAACACCCGTCGGCATATCTTCGCCTTTTGTGTGATAAGCCCAAACAAGACGGCCATTTTTTGCATTTAACGCATAAATCCCGCTAACATCAACTCCCCTGATAACTTGAGCGCCTGGAATGCCGAATTTTACGGCATGGGAATACGCAAAAACAGAATTGCCGCCTCCTACATATACCAATTCGCCCCTCGGAGTATTTGCAACAATAGGGGTTGACATAATTTGATTTAAGACAGTGGACTTCCAGATAAGTTTCCCGTTTGCCGCATTAATGGCATAAAGATAACCGTTATCATTGGGCGCAAAGACCACGCCTTTAACAACCGCAACGCCCACTGGTATGCCGATAAGGTCCCGGACATTGGTAATGCCGACATACTTCTTTTTAATCTCGGATACGGGCATATTAAAAGGTATCGCATCTTGCACCCCAAACTTCCATGAAACGGCGGCGGCTTTTTCACCGGATTTATTAAATGTAGCGGCATGTCCCGGATTTAAAGCGTACATGTGCCAGCTTGACGGGTAAACCACACCTGCTATGCCGGGCACGGAAGCAACGGACGGCTTGGAAACTTTTTTTGCGCATCCTGAAAGAAAAAACATTCCGCTGATTGCAATTAATGTAATCAGAGCAATGCCTGATAAGTTCCTTTTCATTCTTGTCCTCCATTTTAATTAATTAAGATTAATTTTAACTCTCCTGCGGCGCTTCGCTTAAGGTTGGTAAAAACATCCCATTATATTATTTCCCGATGCAAAACTCTTTGAAAAGTTTATCGAGTATATCTTCATTTGTAACGCCGCCGATTATTTCATCCAGATAACAGGTAGCCTCCCTTAAATCAATTGATATAAGTTCAAGGGGTTCCTTATGTTTATATTTCTCAATCCCTTTTTGTAATAAGTCGTAAGATTTTTCTAGTAATGCCTTTTGCCTTATAGTCGTAATGCTGACATCTTCTTTAACGCCGCTTTCTATTTTTAAAATTATATCGTAAAGGGCATCTTTTAACAAATCTATTCCGATATTATTTTTAACGCTCATCGAAACCAAATTTAATGATGCAAATTGAGCAATCGCATTCCTACATAGCTCATCCTTTTTATTTATTAAATCGCCTGGCGGCAATAAATCAATCTTATTCAAAACTAAAATCGCATTTTTAAGCTTGAGCATTTCATAATCTATGGTGAAATTAAAATCCGTAAAATCATCCTGCGCATCGCAAATATAAATTACTATATCGGCTTTTTCGATTTGAATGTGTGTTAATTTTATACCTTCGCTTTCGATTAAATCATTGGATTTACGCAATCCCGCAGTATCGATGACTTTTATCGGTTTATTGAATAAAAATATATTGTCTTCGATATAATCCCTCGTGGTTCCGGGCATATCCGAAACGATTGCCCTGTTTTTTCCCAGCAAAGCATTTAAAAGACTGGACTTTCCGGCATTAGGTTTTCCTGCTATAACAACGCTTAAACCCTGCCTGTTTAAGTTATAATTTTCATAAGAGTTAATCAAATCTTTAATTGAACCGGCAAGATTATAAGCCGCTTTAAAGAACTCGTTATCCATATCCTTAAACTCTTCCTCCGGAAAATCGATTAACGCTTCCACTGCAGCCAAAAGATAAAGATAATCGTCTTTAACGGCTTTTATCCTTTTTTCCAGAAGACCGTTTAATTCGTTGTTGGCAATCAAAAGCGTCTTTACCGAATTGGCCTTTATAATTTCTAAAATTGCCTCTGCCTGAATAAGGTTTATCTTGTTATTCAGGTATGCCCTTTTGGTGAATTCCCCGTTATAGGCAAGCCTCGCCCCCGATTTCAGTATGATTTCAAGAATATACCGCGTATTAAATATTCCTCCGTGGGGATATATCTCGAACATATCCTCGCCGGTGTATGAATCCGGACCTTTTATATAAACGCAGGCAGCTTCATCTATAAAGGAACCTATAAACGGATCATAAATCCGGCCGGCATAAAAATAACGCGGCGTAAGCGGATAAGCGCTTTTGCTGTAAGGCTTAAAAATTTTTTCTATAATAGTTATAGAGTCTTTTCCTGAAGCCCGTATAATGCTTATAGCGCCCTCGCCGGCAGGGGAAGATATTGCGCAAATAGTGTCGATTTCTTTAAAAAGCGAGGATTTAACGGCCATTTTTAACTAACCTTAAAGCCATATAAAGATATGGATTATATAATAACCATGCAACGAAAATAACGAAACAACCCTGGATTTATCTATTTTACCCGTCTAATAATTAAGCAAATTTTCTATTAATAATATATTGTTGGGCGATAGTTAATATATTGTTAACCGTCCAGTATAAAAGAAGCCCTGCTGGAAAATGGATAAAAACAAAGGTAAAAACTATCGGAAGGATTAACATTATTTTAGCCTGAGCGGGGTCTCCGATAACGGGGTTCATTTTTTGCGAAATCAACATGGTCAGCCCCATTAAAACGGGTAAAATATAGTAAGGATCCTGGATTGAAAGATTATGTATCCAGAAGACAAACGGCGCATTTCTAAGCTGTATGGCCATTAAAAGCGTCATATACAGACCGTAAAAAACCGGAATTTGCAATATCATAGGCAGGCATCCGCCAAAAGGATTGACCCTGCTTTCTTTATAAAGTTCCATAATTTTTTTATTTAATTCTGTCTTGTTGTCTTTATATCTTTCTCTTAATTCGTTTATTTTAGGGGTTAACTTTTGCATCTGTTTCATCGATTTAAAACCCGTATAGGTAAGCGGATAAAAAACGATTCTTATGGCCAAAACAAGGAGTATTATTGCAAGACCGTAATTGCGGACAAAGCCGTAAAAAAATTCCAGTATGTGCAATAAAATTATTGAGAAAAATCCAAAAAATCCAAAATCCAGAGTTGAATTAAGGCTGTGCCCCAGAGGCGTAAGCAGGGATAATTTTTTTGGACCGCCGTAAACATTTAAAGAAATATCGGCGGTTTTTTTAGGAGAAATCAATACCTTTTTGGGGATTATAAAAGAGATTATTTTATCGGTTTTTTTAACGGAAACGGTATTGCCGGGCGATACAGCCGCAAGCATAAAGTATTTTGAGTTGAAACCCGCAAACGAAATATCACCTTTATATTTTGTAGTTTGGGTCGTATCAGGTGTTACGGAACCTTTATTAATATAAATAATCGGCGAAAAATTGATGTAATTTAAATTTTTAGAAACAGGTTTTAAGGCAGCCGAAAGAACATAATGACCCTTGAATACTATAGGTTTATTTGTAAGGTTTTTAATAGAAATGTCATTAGTTAAAAGATATTTTCCGTTTAAAAATTTATAGTCCTTTACTAAGATTATCTTATTATTAATATCGTAAAAAAATTTAACCGAATCTTTTTCTTTTTTTATGTTTACAAGCTTAAGGGACGATTGGGCATTTTGGGGAATAAAATTAATTATCTGCGCTATTTTTTGCGTGTTTGCCAGATTAACCTTGTTTTCTAAATTTTTTTCGGTATATGAATAATTTAAAAGATTTAATTTGGAAACGGCGCCGCCTGGTATGTTAAACATTGCATAAATTTTGCCCCCTTTATATGATACGCTTTTGATGGATTGGACGGATTTTGATACGGCAATTAGCTTTTTAGATTTGGATGGGGCATTTTTTTCTACAATAGGTTCTTTAGTCTGCGCCTGTGTAATCTTACCGCTTGTAGCCGCCGGTTTAGTAATCGCGGCCTTGTTTTGCTCTGCGTGAGGCATAAAATAGCCCCATGCTAAAATTAAGATAACGGACAAAATTGACGCGATTATAATTCTTTTTTCCAAAAAAATTCTCCATTAAAAATATTAGTTTCTGGGAACAGGGTCGTATCCGCCTTTCGATAAAGGATTGCACCTTAAAATCCTGTACGAAGAGAGATATAAAGCTTTGATAAAGCCAAAAGACTTAAAACATTCAAGCGCATACTCCGAACAGGTTGGATAAAACCTGCAGCTTTGCGGCAGTAAGGGAGATATAAATCTCTTATAAAAATTTATTACTCCTATAAAAATTTTATTTAGAATTTTCATTTTATTAACAAAAACTCAAGCTCATTGGATAATTGGCGCTTGGAAGAAGGATGCCTTGCAATTAGAATTGTGCAATCGATTTTTTTAAGGTTATATTGGTTAAGCCTTATAAATTCTTTAATCTGCCTTTTTAACTTATTTCGCCTTGCCGAATTTAAGAGCCTTTTTTTAAAAGATATTAAAAATTTAAACCGTTCGGATTCGGTATAAAAGATAATCGAGCTTTTTTGAAGTTTTTTACTGCCTTTATTAAAGATATAGTTAATATATCCTTTATCTTTTAGTTTAAAACTATCCCTTAATTTAAACCTGATAGGTGAAATAGCCATTGAAGCCGGCGCTAAAAATAAATATATTTTTGGTAGTCGATAAAAAATTTACAAGAGTAAAAATTATTTGAAACTTATAACGGGAACCAGTATTTTGCGCCCTTTTCTTCTGCGCCTCGATAAAACCAATCTTCCGTTCTTTGTGCTCATGCGGCTCAAAAAACCGTGCGTTCTCTTTCTTTTTAATTTACTGGGTTGAAATGTTCGTTTCATAAGGTTGCTCCAAGCTAAATTTTAAAATTATGATAAATTTTAATTAAAGCAAATAAGAATAAAGATGTCAAGAATTTTTATTTTCACACTTTAAAGCCAAAATATGCTATTATAAGTGTGCAAGAAGAAATTTATTCACTAACATATTGATTTTATTATAAAAAATTTATTATAATATTATTGAAATATATTTAAAAATTTGATAAGGTTTTAATTATCGAATTTTTATTTTGTTTTATTTTAAAATTTATTAAAAGTATTAAATTGATTTAAATAAATCTTAAGTTTTAAAATATAACTTATCGTAATTATTATACTTTTAGAGTTATCAACAAGTGTTGATAACTCTGTTTAATTCTAATATTACTCTTATTATAAATAATACTAAAATAATAAATTTATGGATTTCGCGGAACCTTTATTGGAAGAATTAAGAAAAGAGATAGGCAGTAATAATTTTAATATCTGGTTTATTCCTGCCAATATTACATTAAATAAAAATACTATAACCTTTTCTGTTCCTAATAAATTCTTTAAAGATATTATAAACGAATCCTATAAAGATATTATTTTAAATATTTGGAAAAAGCTAAACAATAAAGATGAGTTAAATTTTATTTACAATATAAATGACGAAAACGGCTATGATATTAAAAATTATTATCAAACCCTGATTAAAATGGATAATAATAAAATTAATCGGGAAGAAAATAATAACAGTTTAAACGGGGTATCTTTAGCTGCTCAGATAGATGCAGAAAATAAACCTGCGAATAAAAAAAATCTTAAAAAGATTTATATAAATTTAAATCCCAAATACACTTTCGAAAATTTCGTTATAGGCTCTGGAAATCAGTTTGCGCATGCGGCCAGCTTTGCCGTTGCCAATCTCCCCGGGCAAACATATAATCCAATGTTTATCTACAGCGATGTCGGGCTGGGCAAAACGCATTTGCTCAATGCTATCGCTAATAAAATAATTAAAGAAAAGGATTTAAATGTATGCCTCGTTTCATCGGAAAAATTTACAAATGAAATGATTACTTCCATAAGGGATGATAAAATGGTAGAATTTCGGAATAAATATAGAAATGTCGATGTGCTTTTAATAGACGATATACAATTTATTGCAGGTAAAGAACGCACTCAGGAGGAGTTTTTTTATACCTTTAATTCGTTATATGAAAACCAGAAGCAGATTGTCGTTTCAAGCGATAAAATTCCAAGGGATATTATAAGCCTCGAAGAAAGAATAAGATCAAGATTTGAATGGGGATTAATAGCAGATATTCAACCGCCCGATTTTGAAACCAGGATTGCTATCCTTAAAAAAAAGGCTTTCCTTAACAATATAGATTTTCCCGACGATGTTCTAAATCTTTTGGCGGATAAAATTAGTTCTAATATAAGAGAATTAGAGGGCGCAATGATTAAAATCGCCGCCTTTTCGTCATTTACCGGAAAACCTATTTCAATAGACCTTGCGAGAGAGGCTACTTTAAATATTTTAAAGGAGGAAGAAAAGGTTATTACGGCAGAGGAGGTAATAAAAGTTGTTTGTAATTATTTTAATATTAAAATCTGCGATATTAAATCAAATAAAAAATTAAAGGAATTTGTTGTTCCCAGGCAATTAGCGATGTATTTAATAAGGAATCACACTAATTTATCGTTTCCCGAAATAGGCGACAAATTTGGCGGCAAGGATCATTCATCTATTGTTTATGCGGTTAATAAAGTTAAAAAAATACTAAAGAATAACGATGAATTAGAAAAAACTTTAGATACCATTATTAAAATAATTAAAAAATAGTTTATATAAAATTAATAAAATATTGTTGATAAAAATGTTTAATTCATGTTTATATCGTGTTTAAAAAAAAATAATTAAAAAAAATTAAACAATGTTTTTTAGAAAAGGCATGAAAATTCCACATACTTTTAAACAATATATTATTTAATAATTTTAAATAGTTATAGAGTTATAAACAGATTAAACGCCACTATTACTATTAAGTTTTTAAAATATTATTAAATTAATAATAATAATAGGAAAATTAAAAAATGTTAAATTTTAAAATTAAAAAGGAGAGTTTTCTAAATTGCTTATTTATAGTTCAAGGGGCATCCGAAAGAAAAGGAACCCTGCCTATTCTTTCTAATCTTTTAATAGAAAATATAGGAAAAGATTTTATTAAAATAAGCGCAACGGATTTAGAAATTAGCATTATAACATATTGCAAAGCGGAAGTTACCTCCGAAGGAAAGGTTGCCGTAAATTCAAAAAAAACCTACGGAGTTGTAAGAGAGTTTCCTGAAAGTAAAAATGAAAACGGCATTTTTATAAGTTTTAAAGAAAATGATTCAGGAATTATTACTATCAGCTATAAAAAAACGGTTTTTAAATTAACAACGGTGCCAGCCATAGATTATCCGACGATTGTTGATTTTAAATCGGAAGATAATTTTAATATCGATTTTAAAATATTAAAGAAACTTATTAATAATGTTATATTTTCCACAGCGGCGAACGAAGAGACAAAGAGAAATCTTACGGGCGTATATTTTGTTTTGGTTAATTTAAACGGGAAGGATTATTTTAGATTAGTTGCAACCGATGGGCATAGATTAGCTTTAGCTCAAGCGGAAATTATTTATAGCAGTAAAACAAATGAAGGTATTTATGATTTGTTAAAAAATGGAGTGATAATACCTAAAAAGGTTTTAGCCGAGATTTTAAAGTTGGACAAATCTGATTCGGTTAATATTTTAATAAATTCAAATAATATATTTTTTAATTTTACCGCTCAGCTTCCGGCCTCCGGTCCATCAAAACCCCTTAAAGATTTGGATAGCGCAGATATTCCAATAAGGGGTACCGAGCTTATATCCAGATTAATCGACGGAAAATTTCCAGATTATCAAACCGTAATACCTAAAGATAATTATAAGACATCAATAATAAATACTAAGAATTTTTTTAATTCAATTAAAAGGGTTTCTTTATTAGCCGAGGAAAAAAGCCATTCTATAGAACTAAGTTTCAGCGATAATAATTTATTAATTAAAACGGTAAATACAAGCGTTGGAGAGGCAAGCGACGAATTAGATATTAAGTATAGCGGCGAACCCATAAGTATTAAATTAAATTCAAGGTATATTATGGATTTTATCTTTAATATTACGGAGGAAAATATAAAAGTCAAGTTTAACACGATTTACACCCCGTTTGTCATTGAACCCTTCACGGGTGATAATGAAAGCGGTGATAAAATAATGGAAATTATAGGCGTGTTTATGCCTATGAGATATTAATATATTAAAATGAGGTAATTGATGAGCGAAAACGAAAAAAATTTATATAGAGATAGCAGCGGAACCTATAAAGGCTCTGATATTCAGGTGTTGGAAGGATTGGAGGCCGTTAGAAAGATACCGGGAATGTATATAGGTTCGACCGGCATAGAAGGACTTCACCATTTAGTTTACGAGGTTGTGGATAACAGCATCGACGAAGCATTGGCCGGCTATTGTAAAAATATATATGTCCGCATCAACATTAACGGCAGTATTACCATAGAAGACGACGGAAGAGGGATCCCCGTGGATATTCACGAGCCCCAGGGTGTTTCAGCGGCACAGGTTGTTCTTACCCTACTTCATGCCGGAGGCAAGTTTGATAAAAAATCATATAAAGTATCCGGCGGTCTTCACGGAGTCGGCATCTCCGTCGTGAACGCTTTATCGAAAAGATTAGATATGGAAATATATAGGGACGGCCATGTTTATAGGCAAAGTTATAGTAAAGGCGTCCCGCTCGGCAAACTTGAACAATGCGAAAAGACTGCAAAAAGAGGAACATCCATAACCTTTTCACCCGATGACGAGATTATGGAGGCTAACAGCTTCGATTTTGATATATTATCAAACAGGCTAAGGGAGCTTGCCTTTTTAAATGCAGGCATACATATAAATATTATAGACGAAATCAATAATAAATCACATGACTTTAAATATGACGGCGGCATTAAATCTTTTGTCGAATATATAAATCAGAATAAAAGCGTCATTATAAAAGAACCGATTTTAATATCGGCAAAAAAAGACGATGTTATAACGGAAATCTCCCTTCAATATAACGACGGCTATTCCGAAATATTATATTCGTATGTAAACAATATCAACACAAAGGAAGGAGGGACGCATTTAGTAGGTTTTAAATCCGCTTTAACAAGGGTTATAAATAATTATTACACGGCAAATTTAGCCAATTTCAAAGATAGAGGCGGTAAACGCAATGAAGTTATTCAAATTTCAGGCGATGATGTAAGAGAGGGTTTAATCGCCGTTATAAGCGTTAAAATGCCCAATCCCCAGTTTGAAGGCCAAACTAAAACTAAACTCGGCAACAGCTTCATTAAAGGTGTCGTTGAATCTTTAGTGAATGAAAAGCTTACCGAATTTTTTGACGAAAATCCCCCTGTTGCAAAAATAATAGTGGAAAAAGCATTAGATGCCTCCAGGGCAAGAGAAGCTGCAAGAAAAGCAAAGGAACTTGTCAGGAGAAAAAGTTTATTAGATTTTTCATCTTTACCCGGAAAATTAGCCGATTGCCAGGAAAAAGACCCTTCGCAGTGCGAAATATATATAGTAGAAGGGGACTCGGCAGGCGGCAGCGCCAAACAGGGGCGGGATAGGAAATATCAAGCCATACTCCCCTTAAAAGGAAAGATATTAAATGTCGAAAAAGCCAGACTCGAAAAAATGCTGGGTTCAGAAGAGATAAAAATATTAATTACCGCCTTAGGCGGCGGAATCACCTCCGGTTCTAAAAAAGAAGAAAGTTTTTTTAATTTAGAAAAACTGAGATACCATAAGATAATCATAATGACCGATGCCGATGTGGACGGCTCGCACATCAGGGCATTGCTGCTTACTTTTTTTTACAGATATATGAAAGAAGTTATAGAAAACAGTTATCTTTATATCGCTTTACCGCCGCTTTACAGGATCAAAAAAGGTAACGGCGAACATTATCTTAAAGATGAGGAATCCTTAGACGAATATCTTTTAAACGAGTCCCTTAATTCTTTAAGCGTTTATAGAAAGCCGGAAGGTTCGAACGAAGAACATATTTTAGATAAAAAATGGATTAAAGATGCGATTAATAAAATAAAAGCTTACAAGAGTTTAATCGATAAATTAAGTAAAATCCATATAAATAAAAAGATAGCGGAATACTTAATAAACGGCGATTTTATCGCAAACGATCTACTGATTGCCAAAGAGCAGGGTACATCCCTCGGCCCAAAATATTCAGGCAAATTAGCCATATTAATCAATGATTTTCAAAGCCTGAATTGCAATATAAGCGTCACTGGCGATGCCGATTTTGAAGACTATTTTAAAGTATTAGTTCAATACGATAACTTTAATCCCCCTACTTATATCGATAAAAAGTTTTTAGACTCCATCGACTACAAAACAATTTATAATTTGGACAAAGAGATAAAATCATTAGATTTTTCCAATTTGGTTGTTGTAGTAGAATCCAGAAAGTTTGAAATAAAAAATCCGGATGAATTTTACGACATTATTAAATCAAAAATTCCCCAAAATATTTCCATTCAAAGATATAAAGGTCTTGGAGAAATGAACCCCGAGCAACTCTGGCAAACAACTATGAACAAAGAGACGAGGACATTAAGAAAGGTTAATATAAACGACCTTGTGGAGGCAGATGGAATGTTTGACATTCTGATGGGTGATAAGGTTGAGCCGAGGCGTAAGTTTATTGAAGATAACGCCCTTAATGTGGTAAATTTGGATATTTAGCTTTAAAGAGCAACTACTGAGGTTTTTGTTTATCGCTTTTAGTTTTTGACCTTTTCGCTGGGATTGTTTTGGCTGTCGTTTGCGCAGGTTTTTTTGAACGGGTTTTTGACGCTTTAGCCGGTTTTCTTTTAGCCGGTCGTTTGTTTTTGCCTGTCGTCTTTTCGTCGGAAATCAGGTTTGGGGATTCGGGTTGCGGTTGCTCTCCGTCATTCAAGGGATTAATTTGCTCTTTTAAATCCGAAGATGCTTTTTTAAACTCCCTGAGTCCTTTACCGAGAGTTTTGCCAAGTTCCGGAAGTTTCGTGGGGCCAAATATTAACAAAGCAACCACGATAATAATAAGTATTTCTGGTGTTCCTATTCCAAACATTTTTTTATCCCCTATATAAAAATTATATAATAATTTATTAAAATATTCAAATGAAAGAACTAAAATGTTATTCGTAAATGATATTTTCTATAGTATTCAAGGCGAATCTTCCTTTGCCGGTTATCCGTGTAAGTTCGTCAGGCTTGCGGGCTGCAACCTTAAATGTTCTTATTGCGATACCGAAGAGGCTTTAACGACCGAAAATTCCAGAAAACTATCCGTAAGCGAAATTGTTAATGATTTAAATAAGATAGGCGGAAAAATAAGGCTTGCGGAGATTACCGGCGGCGAACCCTTAATTCAGGAAGCCGTTTATGGATTGTTCGATGAATTAATAAAATTAAATTATACGGTATTATTAGAAACCAACGGGTCGATAGACTTAAAAAGCGTTCCCGAAAAGATTGTAAAAATTGTCGATATAAAATGTCCTTCAAGCGGTTTTTCCCATAAGAATAATTATAAAAACTTAGATTATATTACTGCAACGGATGAGCTGAAGTTTGTTATAGGAACGGAAGATGATTATGCCTTTGCTAAAGATTTTTTAAAAAATAACTTGATAAAAACATCAAAAATTATATTCTCCGCGGCCTTTGCCGCTATGTCTTCGAAAGATCTGGCATTAAAGATATTAAGAGATGAATTGAATGTCAGGCTGGGAATACAGCTTCACAAAATTCTGCAATTAAAATAAATCCAGTTTACACCGTCATCCTTCCACCCTTGCCCGATAATGTCATAATATTATTAAAAACAAAAATACAGATACCCGAAAACTCCATTAAGGCAAAAAAGCTAAGGGCTAAAATAGAATAAAATCCGGAAGACCCGTCTTCTGAAATAATCCATATAAAAGCCATACCGATTAATCCTATATTGGCGAGGTAAAATTGAACCGTTACGAGTATTTCGCTATAAAGTTTAAAGCCGCTAAAACGGGGTAAAACATGATAACCTACGGAATATATCATCATGGCAATAAATCCCAGCAAAAGGAAATGCACATGGGCTAAAAGCAAATAGTTAATCGATGGAGGATAAATTGCCATAACTAAGCCGAGACCCGCCCCGATAATTAAGTATAATAAAGAGGCTATGGTAAAGTATCTTATTACTGGGCTCATTTGGGGGTTATTATATCAATTTAATCTTTTAATTTTTATGATTAATATCACAAATTTTTAGACTTATAATAAAGGCAATAACCTTTCAGAAAACAATCAGCGCATTTTGGATTTTTGGCGGTGCAGTAAGTTCTGCCGTGATAAATAAGCCAGCGGTGCATTTTCATCCAGAGATTCGGAGGAATTATTGCGGTAAGGTCGTCCTCTGTTTTTTCGGGGGTTTTCCGGTTCACAAGCCCGATTCGATTTGCAACCCGCAATACATGGGTATCTACCGGAAACCGTTCTTCATTAAAGTAAGTGCCGAGTATTACATTGGCGGATTTTCTTCCGACTCCCGGAAGGCTGACCAGCGAATCGAAATCCTTGGGAACTTCATTATCGAAATTTTCGGTAAGTATTTTAGAGGCTTCTATAAGGTTTTTTGCCTTGTTGTGATACATGCCGCAGGTTTTAATCTCTTCTTCAAAATCTTTTAAATCTTTTTTGGCGAGGTCTGACGGTTTAATGTAGCGTTTAAATAAATCTGCGGTAATTATGTTAACCCGTTTATCGGTACATTGGGCGGAAAGAACCACCGCTATTAAAAGCTGAAAGGCGTTGTTGAAGTTTAAAAAGGGCTTTAGTTCTCCGTAATTTTTTTCAAAAAGTTTTACTATACCGCCTATATCCTTTTTTGTAAACATTGCATTAAGCATTTACATATATTATATAATTATAATATCTCGAATATATTAAAGAAATATGGAATTTCGAATTTTGCTGATTCCGAAGAATCGGAGCCGTGCGCAACATTTCTTTCAATGCTTTCGGCATACATTTTTCTTATGGTTCCTTCCTTTGCGTCTTTTGGGTTTGTTGCCCCCATTAACTCGCGGTTTTTTAGAATTGCATTTTCAGCGGATAACACGATAAGGACAACAGGTCCTTCCGTCATAAAAGAAACTAAGCTGTTAAAAAAGGGGCGTTCTTTATGGACATAGTAAAACCCTTCCGCCTCGCTTTTCGAAAGATGGACCTTTTTTACAGCCTTTATCTCAAAGCCGTTTTCCTCGAATAGTCTAATGATATTTCCGGTTAACCCGTTTTTCACGCCGTCCGGTTTTATAATGGAAAGTGTCCGCTCTATCATTTAATGCACCCCTTTATTTTAATATTATTTATTATTTATTGTTTTTAATTTCTTTTGCAAGCCTGAAGCCGATTTCTATAGCTTTTTTGTTATAATCTTCAAAACCCTTGGGCACCCTTTTCATCAATGCCTGTTCAATCGACTCGTGGGAAACTATGCCGGAGAGTTCAACGAGAACACCCAGCGCAATGATATTTAATCCTAAA